>NZ_CDWRCM010000108.1:12021-14744 GCF_977927585.1 Frankia sp. CcWB2
GGCCGGTGACACGGCCCCCACCCCACCAGCCGTCCCCGAACCGCCCGTGAACGGCGAACCGCAGGTAAACGGCAAACCACGCACGGGCCCGCGGCCAGACCCGGCAGGCCTGCGACCCACCCTGCTCCGCCACACCCGACGCCCGCTCGCCGCCCTCCTCGGCGGCGCCCTGCTCTACCTCGCCACCCCACCGGTCGGCTGCTGGCCCTTGGCCCCCGTCGCGGTCACCCTGCTCACCCTCGCCGTCCGCAACCGGCGCCTGCGCGCCTCCTACGGCCTGGGACTGCTGTTCTCCCTCGCCTTCTGCATCCCCCTCCTGCGCTTCGTCTCCTTCGTCGGCGCCGACGGATGGCTCGTGCTCTCCCTCGCCGAAGCCGCCATCCTCGCCCTCGTCGCCCCCGCCACCACCCTCGTCTGGCGGCTACCCGGAGCCTGGCTGTGGACCGCCGCCGTCTGGGTCGCCCAGGAATCGCTGCGCAGCCGAGCCCCCTTCGGCGGCTTCCCCTGGGGACGACTCGCCTTCACCCAGCCCGACAGCCCCTTCACCGCCCTGGCAGCCCTCGGCGGCGCACCCGCCGTCACCGCCGCCGTCGCCGCCACCGGCGCCCTCACCGCCCTCACCGCCCTCACCGCCCTCACCGCCCTCACCATCGTCAGGATCACCACCCCCACCCACGGCACCCCCACCCACGGCACCGGCACCGGCACCACACCCACCCCCCGCGCCCTCCCAACAGCCGCCGCGGCCCGCCGCCTCGCCGCCCCCATCCTCGGCACCGCCGCCCTCACCCTCACCGGCCTGCTCGTACCCCTGCCCACCACCCCCGAGCACGGCACCCTCACCGTCGCCGCCATCCAGGGAAACGTCCCCGCCGACGGCGGCTACCACGCCCTCGGCCGCGCCTTCCAGGTCACCGCCAACCACGTCACCGCCACCAGGCACCTCGCCACCGACGTCACCACCGGAACACGCCCACAACCCGACCTCGTCCTGTGGCCGGAGAACTCCTCCGACCTCGACCCCCTCACCAACCCCGCCGTCGCCACCGCCCTGCGCGCCGCCGCCCGCACCGCCGGCGCCCCCCTCCTCGTCGGCGCTGTCCTGGGCGGCCCCGGACCAGGCCACCTCCGCAACGCCGGCATGATCTGGACCGCCGACGGCTTCACCGGCCAGATGTACGTCAAACGCCACCCCGTCCCCTTCGCCGAATACCTCCCCGGCCGCGCCCTGCTCGAAAAACTCATCCACCGCTTCGCCGACGAGATGCCCAACGACTTCCTCGCCGGCACCACCCCCGGCACGCTCCACGCCGCCGGCACCACCATCGGGGACATCATCTGCTTCGAAGTCGCCTACGACGGCCTCGTCCGCGACACCGTCAACCACGGCGCCGATATCCTCGTCATCCAGACAAACAATGCCTCCTTCGGTCGCAAGGGTGAAAGCCAACAGCAACTCGCCATGTCACGCCTGCGCGCAGTCGAACACGGCCGGGCCACCGTCCAGGTCTCCACCAGCGGTGAAAGCGCCATCATCACCCCCGACGGCACCCTGCTTGCCAAAACCGGCCTCTACGAAGCAGGCATCCTCACCGCCGCGCTACCCCGACGTACCACCCGCACCCTCGCCGACCAGGCCGGGATCCTCCCGGAGGCGCTTCTCATCGCCCTCGGCCTGACCGCCATGATGGCAGGGGTGATCCACGCCCGGCGAACCCGCCCCACAAGCCCGGACCGTGACACCGCCAACGACGACATGACCGCCAACGACACCGGTAACGACGACACCAGCACCACCCGACCCGCCGCACAGCCCACACCACCCGGGCCGGCATGACCAGCACCCCGTAACCGGCACACCACCAAAGCCCATGACCCCGCGAAACGACACCGACAGCGCCACCCACCGTGACGCCACCCGGGCAGACACCGCCGCGGACATGGTCCCTGACCAGGAGAGGAAGCGCGTGGATCCCAACCGCGTTGTCGTCTGCGTCCCGACCTACAACGAGCGGGACAACCTACCGGACACCGCCCGCCGCCTGCGGACGGCCAACCCGACGGTCGACCTGCTCGTCATCGACGATGCCAGCCCCGACGGCACCGGGAAGATCGCCGACGAACTCGCCGCCTCCGACGACCACATCCACGTCCTGCACCGCGAAGGCAAATCCGGCCTCGGCACCGCCTACGTCGCCGGCTTCTCCTGGGCACTACGCCACGGCTACACCGTCATCGTCGAAATGGACGCCGACGGCTCCCACCAGCCCGAGCAACTACCCCGCCTGCTCGCCGCCCTCGACCACGCCGACCTCGTCATCGGATCCCGCTGGATACCCGGGGGAGAGGTCCGCAACTGGCCGCGGCGCCGCTTCCTGCTCTCCCGCGGCGCCAACCTCTATGTCCGCGCCGCCCTCGGCATACCCCTACGCGACGCCACCGCCGGCTTCCGCGCCTACCGCGCCGACGTCCTCCGCGACCGCGACCTGCACCGTGTCACCTCCCAGGGCTACTGCTTCCAGGTCGACCTCGCCTGGCAAGCCTGGTGCCGCGGCTTCCGCGTCCACGAAGTCCCCATCACCTTCATCGAACGCGAACGCGGCACCTCCAAGATGAGCAACGCCGTCGTCGCCGAAGCCCTCTGGCGCGTCGCCTGGTGGGCCGCTACCACCCGACGCCACCGCCCCACCCCGAAGACAACCACCACCGGCACCACACCCCAC
>NZ_CDWRCM010000108.1:15167-16419 GCF_977927585.1 Frankia sp. CcWB2
CCAGGACCGTAGCGTCACCTCCGGCCACGCCTGAATCCGACGCCCACCAGCCGAACCAGCCCCCACCACCGCCCAACCCGACCCGCGGCCGCACGGAACCAGCCGGCACAACACGATGCGACACCCGGCCGGACCCGACGCGGCCACCACCGCACAAACGCAACACAAACGAACACGACACAACGAACCGACCGCGGACACGGCGAAAGGCCGGACACGGCAACCACCCCGCGCCCGACCCCTTACCGCACAACCACCCAAACGATCAGACCGATCAGGCTGAACGCCTGTCCGCACCGGTACCCCGCAGAACGGCCAACCGCTCCGCCAAGACCTCCTCAAGGTCATCCGTCGTCCGACGCTCCATCAGCATGTCCCAGTGCGTACGCGGCGGCTTCGCCTTCTTCGGCTCAGGCCGCTCACCATCGAC
Organism: Frankia sp. CcWB2; assembly: GCF_977927585.1. Lineage (NCBI taxonomy): Bacteria > Bacillati > Actinomycetota > Actinomycetes > Frankiales > Frankiaceae > Frankia > Frankia sp. CcWB2. The sequence goes on from NZ_CDWRCM010000108.1 coordinate 15,598, forward strand.
AATGACCGACGCCCCACCACAAACCCTGCACTCCCACACCGACGGCACCTCGGCCTCAGCCGCGAAGGGCATGGTGAACTGGTGGCCGTTCGGACAGTCGTAGGACGCGGACTGCCGTGGGGCAAGCTCGGTGCTGCGGTCAGTCTCGTAGGACACAGCACCGAGACGGCTTCCCCGCAGGATGCGCTCGCCCATATAACTCCTCCGAGCGTCGAGACGTGTGCAACTACCCCTCGACAACGTTCCAGCCAGCCCAGACGTTCCCACCGACGAAGGACCACCAACACGACCATGAACACCCAGCGATCCCACTCCACCACAAAACACCGCACCCCCCGCTCCCGAACCCTGCACACCACCACCCTCGGCATCACCCGCGCCACCATCGGCATCCTCGCCCTCAGCCGCCCTGTCGACACCATGCCTCACCGGCGTCGACCGCGTCACAGCCGCCAGGCTCGCCTGGCTCGCCGGCATCCGCGACCTCGCCCTCGGCGCCGGCCTCCTCCACGCCCTGACCACCCGCCACGACACCACCACCTGGCTGTGGGCCGGAATGATCGCCGACGCCGCGGACGTTGCCGTCCTTGCGACCACCACCACCCGCGGCGAACTCCCACCCATGATCGGCACCGCCATGACCACCGCCGCCGTCCCCCTCACTCTGCCCCGACACCACCCGAACACCGACACACCACCGACCACCGACACCGGGGGAGAGCACCACACCGGGGGAGAGCACCACCACCCCGCCCCGCCCACTCCCGCCCGCAGAAAGGCAGCCGTCGCACCATGACCGAGACCGACCCCCACGACACCACC
>NZ_CDWRCM010000108.1:16513-17080 GCF_977927585.1 Frankia sp. CcWB2
CCCCCGCGGCCACCACCGGACCCGACAAAATCGTCAAGACCGACGAGCAGTGGCGCGCCGAACTCGACCCCGAGCGCTACGCCATCCTCCGCCGCGCCGCCACCGAACCCCCCTTCACCGGCGCCTACACCTACAGCAAAGAAAATGGCACCTACCGCTGCGGCGGCTGCGGCGCCGCCTTGTTCACTTCCGACACCAAATACGACTCCGGCTCCGGCTGGCCCAGCTTCACCCAACCCGCCGTCGCCGACGCCCTCGAACTCGTCGAAGACCATTCCCACGGCATGATCCGCACCGAAGTCCGCTGCGCCCGCTGCGGCGGACACCTCGGCCACGTCTTCGACGACGGACCCGGCCCCACCGGCCATCGCTACTGCATGAACAGCCTCGCCCTCGACCTCGACCCGAACTCCCGCTAGAAAACCCCGACCGACCCGTCGACACCTCCACCCCCATCGGCCGGCCGTTCTTCCGCAAGGCGACCGCTCGCCGAGTGCGGTGCGGCCCGTCGTCACTGATGACGATCTTTCTCCATGCCTCGGCCCACACCTGCGGGTCGCCGCCGCC
>NZ_CDWRCM010000109.1:0-2002 GCF_977927585.1 Frankia sp. CcWB2
GGCCGTCGACATGGCTCGGACGGGTTCGGCAGCCCCGACCGTTGCGGTGGGGACGGACCCGGTGGCATGCCGATCGTCGCCCGGGTGGCCGATCGGGTCGTCGTCCGGGTCCTCGAGCGGCTCGACCGCGACCGCGCACACCTTGAACTCGGGCATCCGGGACGTCGGGTCGAGCGCGTCGTTGGTCAGAGAGTTCGCCCGTCCGGCCCCGGCCCAATGGAAGGGCAGGAAGACGGTGTCGAACCGGAGGGTGTCGGTCAGCCTCGCCGGCACCTCGCAGGTGCCTCGTCGGCTCGTGACCCGCACCGGCGCCCCCTCAGCGATCCCGAGCCGTTCGGCGAGGTCGGGATGGATCTCGACGAAGGGTTCCGGCGCGGCGTCGACGAGGGGTCCGATCCGGCGGGTCTGCGCACCGCTCTGGTAGTGGGCCAGCACGCGTCCGGTGGTCAGGTAGTAGGGGTACTCGGGGTCGATGTCCTCCGCCACCGGACGGTGCTCGACCGGCACGAGCCGAGCCCGTCCGTCCGGGGTGGCGAAGCGGTCCAGGAACATCCGGGGGGTGCCCGGGTGCGTCTCGTCCGGGCAGGGCCAGAACACCCCGTCCAATGCGGTGATCCGCTCGTAGCTGATGCCCGCGTAGTCGGCGATCCCCCGGCGCTGGCCCGGCGCAGCTCGTCGAAGACCACCCGTGGTTCGTCGGGGAATCGCTCGGCGTGGCCGAGTCGGGCGGCGAGCGCCGCGATGATCTCCAGGTCGGTGCGTACCCCCGCCGGAGGAGGCCGCAGCCGTTCCCGCCGCAGTACCCGACCCTCCAGATTGGTCATCGTCCCCTCCTCCTCCGCCCACTGGGCGGTCGGCAGGACGACGTCGGCCATGGCCGCCGTCTCGCTGAGCACGAAGTCGGCGACGACGAGCAGGTCCAGGGCGGCCAGCCGCGAGGTGATCCGACGGGCCCGGGGGGCGGAGACGGCGATGTTGCTGCCGAGGATGAGGAGCGCCCTCGGCCCCTGCGGCGTGCCGAGCGCGTCCAGCATCTCGTAGGCGCTGCGGCCCGGACCGGGGATGGTCGTCGGGTCGACGCCCCAGATCCGACCGATGTGCTCCCAGGCCACCGGATCGGTGATCTTGCGCTAGCCGGGAAGCTGGTCGGCCTTCTGCCCGTGTTCCCGGCCGCCTTGCCCGTTGCCCTGGCCGGTGAGACAGCCGTAGCCCGACCCGGGGGTGCCGGGCAGCCCCAGTAGGAGGGCGAGGTTGATGAGCGCCGTGACGGTGTCGGTGCCCTTGCTGTGTTGTTCGGCACCGCGGGCGCTGAGCACCATCGCCCGTTCGGCCTGGGTGAGCAGGCCCACGGCGGCGTACTGGTCTGCCACCGGCACTCCGGTGATGCGCTCCACCCGTTCGGGCCAGTAGGAGGCGAGTACTGCTCGCAACTCGGCGAGGCCCGTCGTCCGAGCGGCGAGGAAGTCGTGGTTGGCGTACCCCTCCGTTAGGGCGATGTGGGCCAGCCCGTTGGCCAGGGCCAGGTCAGTTCCCGGGGTGATCTGCAGATGCAGGGCCGCGGCGCGGGCGGTGGCCGTCAGGCGCGGGTCGACGACCACGAGCGCCCCGCCGTTCTCCCGCTGGCGGGTCAGGTACTGTATGAACGGGGGCATGGTCTCGGCCGCGTTGCCGCCGACCATGAGGACGGCCCCGGCGTGCGCGATGTCCTCCAATGGGAAGGGCAGGCCCCGGTCCAGCCCGAACGAGCGGATGCCCGCGGCGGCCGCCGACGACATGCAGAACCGGCCGTTGTAGTCGATCGCGGAGCTGCGTAGCGCCACCCGCGCGAACTTGCCCAGGGCGTAGGCCTTCTCGTTGGTCAACCCGCCGCCGCCGAAGACGCCGACCGCGTCCGGGCCGTGTTCACGCTGGAGGCGGATGATCCCCGCAGTGATGCGGTCGAGCGCCTGCTCCCAGCTCACCGGCTCGAGGGGGGCGTCGCGTCGTGGCCGCATCAGCGGGG
>NZ_CDWRCM010000109.1:2422-9138 GCF_977927585.1 Frankia sp. CcWB2
TGGTGAGCCGGTCCGCGGCGGTCAGCAGTTCGGCGGAGGTCCACCCCTTCTGGCACATCCGGCCCCGGTTGGTGGGGAACTCGCGGGCGAGCACGGTAACCGGCCCCGGAGACCTTCCGCCTGCTGGTTCCGGGCCGTCGTCCTTTCCGGCGCTCTCCGGGGTGGCGCGCAGCACCATTCCGCACTGCAGGGCGCAGTATGGGCAGTGTGTCGCCACCTCGGCAAGGGGCGCGGCCGGCACCGGCATGGTCGTGGTCACGCACCGAGCGTGCGGCGAGGGGGTGTCTCGGTCGGGTCGGAGCCGTTTCGCGGCGGCAAAGTGGTTCTGATCCTGGCCGTCTCCCCGATGTGCGGCCCCCCGATGTGCGGCCGCGGCCCCGACGATGCCACCCCGCGGCACTCGGTCGTCTCCCGGAGTTGGGCCGCCTTCTGAGAGGTGATCGCCGGCCACGGCACACGACCCGTCGAGGAGAACTGTCGCGGGAATGGCGTAACAATAGGCAGCGTGTCTGTCGCCGCCGTGTCGCCTCTCGATGTCGAGGAAGTCGACGAGACCCTCGATGACGATCGGCCGTGGGTCACCATTGTCTGGAACGACCCGATCAATCTGATGTCATACGTGACGTATGTCTTCCAGAAGCTCTTCGGCTACAGCAAGCCGAAGGCCACCGAACTGATGCTCGACGTCCATCACAAGGGGCGGGCTTCGGTGGCCGTCGGCACCAGGGAGGAGATGGAGGCCAACGCCGAGCGCCTGCACGCCTACGGCCTGTGGGCCACGATCGCCCAGGACTGACCCGACCAGTAACCCGACCGGCGGGGTGTCCCGGCCCGGCCGGTCGGCCTCGGCCGCCCGGAGCAGCCCATGCGGCATGCCCTGGGTAGGCTGGCCGCGTCCGTGGTCGGACGGTTCAGACGGTCATGTGGGGCGGTCGTCCCGGGCGCACCGTCGCCGGGAGCGTGGGAGCGTGGGAGTGGGGGAACGGAGGGACGTGGCTGACGGCTTCCGCCGCACGCGTGCCGGGATCGAGCTGCGCCTTCCCCGACTCGAGGCGGCGTTGCTGATCGAGCTTGTCGGCCAGATCGAGTCCCTGCTCGAACCGCCGCCGGTCGAGGATCCGCTGGAGGCGCTGGTGGGGCTGCGTGACACCGCGCCGCCGCCGCCGGACGACCCGGCGATCGCTCGTCTGCTTCCCGACCCCTACCCGGACGATCCGATGGCCTCCGGGGACTTCCGCCGCCGCCGGACGGACGATCTGCTCGCCCGCAAGCGCGACGCCGCTCGGCGGGTGCTGTCCGCTGTGCCAGCGCCCGGGAGGGTGCTCCTGCTCGACGAGGAGGCCGCTCAGGACTGGCTGACGACGCTGAACGACCTCCGGTTGGTGCTGGGAACCCGGCTCGGCCTCACCGACGACGACTCCACCGCGGAACTTGAACACCTCAACCCGGACGATTCCCGCCGACCGCTCGTCGCAGTCTACGCGTTCCTGACCGAACTGCTCGACGATCTGACCCGAGCTCTGGGGTAGTCGCGGGCGAGATCGGCCCGGACCGCCCCTTCGGCGTCGTACGGTAGGCTCGTGCTGCGAATGGACCGTGCCTGCTATGAGGCGATCGTCGCTCATGCCCGCCGTGATCATCCCGACGAGGCCTGTGGTATCGTCGCCGGTCCCCTGGGGTCGGACCGGCCGGAGCGGTTCATCCCGATGGAGAACGCGGAGCGCTCGCCGACCTTCTACCGCTTCGATCCAATGGAGCAGCTCAAGGTGTGGCGGGAGATGGACGACCGGGACGAGGAGCCCGTCGTCATCTACCACTCGCACACCGCAACCGAGGCGTACCCGTCCAGAACCGACATGTCCCTCGCGGCCGAGCCGGGCGCGCACTACGTGCTGGCCTCCACCCGGGAGCCGGGCGTGACCGAGTTCCGATCTTACCGGATCGTCGACGGCGTGGTCACCGAGGAGCCGGTGGAAATCGTCTGAGACGGCCTGGCGTTGCAGATGACGCGGCGACGGACGATGACGCGGCGACGGACACGGTTCGGGAAGGGACACGGTCCGGGAAGATGGTGACTGCGGAGCCTTGGCACCTACGACTCGTCCGCTTGTCCGCCTGAGGTAGAACCCGCTGACGTGACACCCCCGCCCATCCGGGCGGCGCCACCGCCGAACCCGGCCGGTGGCACCCGCGAAAGGAGCACCATGGCAGTCCAGGTCCGTGTGCCGACGATCCTGCGTACCTACACGGGAGGTTCGAAGCTGGTCGAGGGCACGGGCGACACGGTCGCCGCGCTCTTCCTCGATCTCGATTCCCGGTATGCCGGGCTGCGGGGCCGGCTGGTGACCGGTGACAACGGTTCCGAGCTGCACCGCTTTGTCAACATCTACGTCAACGACGAGGACGTTCGTTTCCTCGGCGGTCTCGACGCCAAGCTCAGCGACGGCGACGAGGTCACCATTCTTCCTGCCGTCGCCGGCGGCTCCGTCGACGCCGGGGAGTTTCCGGGCAGCGCCGAAGTTCCGGGCAGTGCCAAAGTTCCGGGCAGCGAGGGGCCGGCCGTGGTGTCGCCTGGCATGTCGCCCGGGCAGCACTGACGCGAGCGACGGGTCCCGACTCATGCGTTTCTCCTCCCTGGCCGACTCCGTCGGCCGGACCCCGCTGGTCGGGCTTCCGCGACTGTCGCCGTCGCCGGATGCCCGGCTGTGGGCGAAGCTGGAACAGGACAACCCGACCGGTTCGATCAAGGATCGGGCGGCGCTGTGGATGATCGCCGACGGCGAGAAGCGCGGTCTGCTCACTCCGGGCGCGACCGTGCTCGAACCGACGTCCGGTAATACCGGGATCTCGCTGGCCATGGCCTGTCGTCAGCGGGGCTACCGGCTGATCTGCGTGATGCCGGAGAACACCTCGATCGAGCGCCGTCAGCTCCTGCAGATGTGGGGCGCCGAGATCAGGTTCTCGCCCGCAGCCGGCGGATCGAACGAGGCGGTCGCCGTCGCGAAGCGGCTGGCCGCCGAGAACCCCGACTGGGTGATGCTCTACCAGTACGGCAATCCGGCGAACGCCCAGGCGCACTATGAGACGACCGGGCCGGAGATTCTCGAGGACCTGCCCGAGATCACGCACTTCGTGGCGGGCCTCGGCACGACCGGAACCCTCATGGGAACCGGCCGTTACCTCAAGGAACGGGTGCCGGACATCTCGATCGTCGCGGCCGAACCGCGCTACGGCGAGCTGGTGTACGGGCTGCGCAACATCGACGAGGGGTTCGTTCCCGAACTGTACGACCCGTCGGTGCTCACCTCGCGATACTCGGTCGGTCCGCGGGAGGCGCTGCGTCGTACCCGCGAGCTGGTGCAAGAGGAGGGCATCTTCGCCGGGATCTCCACCGGGGCCATCCTGCACGCGGCGCTCGCGCAGGCCGAGCGGGTGGTAAAGGAGGGCAAGTCGGCCGATATAGTCCTGATCGTCTGTGACGGTGGCTGGAAGTATCTGTCCACTGGCGCCTACGCCGGCACCCTCGAAGAAGCCGAGGCCGCCCTGGAAGGGCAGCTGTGGGCCTAGCCCCGCATGGCGGCTTCGCCGCAATGCGGGGGCCCCTGGCGTAGGGCGCCGTTCGGGGTTTCCGTCAGCTCGCCTTCGGCGAACTTCCTGGGGGAGCCGTCGGGGGTGGTTGGCGGCTTCGCCGCAATGCGGGGGTTGGGGTTCAGTCGGTGGCCGGGGTGAGTGGGGCGGCGAGGACCTCGCCGAGGATCAGGGCCAGTTCACCGAAGGCTCGGCCGCGGTGGCTGATCGCATCCTTCTCCGCCGCGGACAGTTCGGCGTTCGTCCGGGTCTGACCGTCGGCCAGGAACAGTGGGTCGTAGCCGAAGCCGCCCGCGCCGCGAGGTTCGGTCAGCAGGGTGCCACGTAGCTCGCCGTGGGCGACCCGTTCGACGCCGTCCGGGGTGACCAGGGCCGCCGCGCAGACGAAGGCGGCGTGGCGCCGGTCGGCTGGGACGTCGTCAAGCTGCGCGAGCAGCAGGGTGTTGTTGGCGGTGTCCCGTTCGACCCGGGTGCCGTCGCGCCGGCCCGACCATCGAGCCGAACGCACCCCCGGCATCCCGGCCAGCTCGTCGACGGCGAGCCCGGAGTCGTCGGCGACCGCCGGCAGCCCGGTCTCCGCGACCGCCGCCCGCGCCTTGATCAGCGCGTTCTCAGCGAAGGTCGTCCCGGTCTCGGGTACCTCCTTGCCGGGCGGCAGGCCCACCAGTTCCACGGCCAGGCCGCTGGCCGCCAGGAGGCGGCGCAGCTCCGCGAGCTTCGCCTCGTTGCGACTGGCGAGGACCACCTTCGTCGTCCGGGTCGATCCGTGGTGTTTGGCGCTCATCGAGCACCTCCCGGGCGAGGAGGCCCCGCCGGAACCGGGCCGCGCAACGCCTCGGTCTGGATCGCGGTGAGCTGGGCGCATCCACGCACTGCAAGGTCGAGCAGGCTGTCGAGCATCGTCCGGTCGAACGGGGTGCCCTCGGCGGTGCCCTGGACCTCGACGAAACCGTCCGCCCCAGTGCACACCACGTTCATGTCGGTGTCCGCGGTGGAATCCTCGCTGTAGGCCAGGTCGAGCATCGCCTCGCCCTTGACCACGCCGACACTGACCGCACTGACGCTCGTGGTGATCGCGCCGGGCCGGCCGAGCCAGCGGGCGGCGTCGACCAGCGCGACGTAGGCGCCGGTGATCGCGGCGGTGCGCGTGCCGCCGTCGGCGAGCAGCACGTCGCAGTCGATCGCGATGGTGTTCTCGCCGAGGGCCTTCAGGTCGATGCAGGCACGCAGGCTGCGGCCGATCAGCCGGGAGATCTCGTGGGTCCGCCCGGAGATGCGGCCGCGCACGGACTCGCGATCGTTACGGGTGTCGGTGGCCCGTGGAAGCATGGAGTACTCGGCGGTCACCCAGCCCAGGCCGCTGCCCTTGCGCCAGCGCGGGACCCCCGTGGTTACCGAGGCCGCGCACAGCACCCTGGTCCGGCCCGCGCTGACCAGCGCGGATCCCTCCGCATGCTCCTGCCATCCCCGCAGGATCGTCACCTGCCGGAGTTCGTCCGGTCTCCTGCCATCCGCTCGTATCACGCCGCGACACTATCGGCCCAGGGCGACCCGGCCGCGCGCCGAGGTCGCGCCGAGGTGCGGAGGTGCGGTCCGTCAGAGTTCTCAGAGTTCGTAGACGGTGCCGGGGCTCGCGAGGGTCAGCGGGCCGTCATACACGCCGGCCGTTTCCTCCTCGGAACGGGCGGCGTTCCCCCACGGGACAAGATGCGTGAGCACGAGCTGGCCCACACCGGCTCGCCGGGCGTGCTCGCCGGCCTCCCGGCCGGTCAGATGCAGGTCCGGGGGGTTGTCCTCCTCGTCGAGGAACGACGCCTCGCAGAGGAAGAGATCGCTGTCGGTGGCGAGGCGGACCAGCCGGTCACACGCCCCGGTGTCGCCCGAGTAGGTCAGTACCCGATCGTCGGCGGTGAGGCGGACGCCGTAGGCCTCCACTGGATGGGCCACCCGGGTGAGATCGATCCGGAACGGCCCGATGTGCAGGCAGCCGGCGCCGATGGTCCGGAAGCCGTAGATGTCGGCCAGGCTGTCGTCCGGCCATTTCTCGAACGCTCCGCACAGCCGTTCCTGGGTGTTGATCGGGCCGTAGACCGGGAGCTTGGGCGGCATGCCCTCCGGGTGGTACCGCCGCGCGTAGGAGTTGGCCACCAGGTCCAGGCAGTGGTCGCCGTGCAGGTGGCTGAGCAGCACCGCGTCGATCTCACGCAGGTCGCAGTGCCGTTGTAGCTCACCCATGGACCCGTTGCCCGCGTCGAGGACGAGCCGGAACCCGTCCGACTCGACAAGGTAGGACGAACAGGCCGACGTCGGGCCGGGATACGTGCCCGAACAGCCGAGGATCGTCAGTTTCACCGTGGCACCACCGGGCTCTGCTGGGAGGAGGGTTCCTGGTCCGCCCCGGTTCGGGCGGCCCAGGCGGCTGGAGGCGTGACTGTGGCCCGCGCGGCGGGAACAGGCGGGGACACCGCCGCGACGCCGACGAGTTCGGGGCCGAGGAACCTGCGTCCCACCCGGCTGAACAAGGTTGGATCACCCGTGGTGAGGAACCGGTGCGTGGGCGGCGGAAGGCCCGGATCGCGGAAGAGCCCATGCCGGACGAGTACCCGGTAGGTGTCCTTGGCCGTCTCCTCGGCACTGCTCACCAGAGTGACGCCCTCTCCCATCACGAGGCCGATTACCCCTGTCAGCAGTGGGTAATGTGTACATCCGAGTATCACCGTGTCTACGCCGGCTTCCTGCAATGGTGCGAGGTACGCCTCGGTCAGACCGAGCAACTGCCGCCCAGAGGTGATACCCCGCTCAACGAAGTCCACGAACGCCGGGCAGGCCACACCGGTCAGCTCCACGCCCGCGGCGGCGGTGAACGCGTCGTCGTAGGCGCGGCTGGCAATCGTCGCCAGCGTGCCGATGACGCCTACCTGCCCGCTGCGGGTCGCCGCGACCGCCCGGCGAGTCGCCGGCATGATCACTTCGATGACCGGTACGTCGTAACGCTCCCGGGCGTCGCGCAGGCAGGCGGCACTTGCCGTGTTGCAGGCGATGACCAGCAGTTTCACGCCCTCGTCCACGAGCCGGTCGAGGGCATCGAGCGCGTAGCGACGCACCTCGGCGATCCGCCGCGGGCCGTA
>NZ_CDWRCM010000109.1:9467-10712 GCF_977927585.1 Frankia sp. CcWB2
CATCGCTGTGGAGTCGAAATGAAATAACTTGCGCGTTTCGAACCCTCCACAGGCCTGTGATCTGCGATGATGCTCTCGATCACGTATTTGTTACTTCATTACGTCCCCTGTGCGTCATACCTCGTTGTTTACCCAGGTGAAGGCGTCCGCGTGCCGCGAGGGGCCGGGGTGTGGCCGGTTCGACATCCGGGAATCGTCCCGGTCCGCTGGATCGCCCGATGACCTCCGCCCGGTCCGGAACGCGATCTTTCGTCGATGTATCGCGGGAAACGCGTGGTCCGTCTGTCGATCGTCCACGAGGAGCCGTGCCCGGGTGGGTACGCCATACGGGTACAGGCACGCCAAACGGAGTGTAGGCTAGAACTGCCTGTAATCGATCAGTGACTACTAGCTATCGAACAGGTATGTTGAGGACGCGGCTGAGGTGTCCGGGTCGTTCCCATCCGTCCCCGATCCGCGGCACCCCAGTCGCATCCTCGATGTCTCCGGGCCGTCTCCGGGTGCCGATGCGACGCGATTCCCGAGGTCGCCCCGTGCTTCTACGCTGACGTCATGCGGTGGTCTTGGTGCCGTCCAGCCGTGAAGCCATCCAGGGGGAGCGGGGGGCGTCAGCACGTGGCCACATACGGAGGGCCGCGGTCGGGTGGCTCTCCGAGCATGTGAGATCGGCCCATGATGTGAGGACGGACGGTGCAAGCGGGATGCACGTCACCAAACCGTCCTCCTGGCTTGTCGGGTTGACGTCGATCGGGGGCGTCGCTGGCCGTACGGCGATAGGAACATGCCTATGGCCCGGCTCCTCGCGGCGATCTCCACGGGCGTCGCCCTCCTGGTGGGAGGGTTGACGGCGCTTGCCGTCATGCTGCCGCCTGAGTACAGCTATCTGGTCCCGATTGTCATCATCCTCGCCGTCGTGGGGGTCAACATCACTGCCTGGCTTGTGATCCCGCGTGTCGTCGGCTCGGCGTCGGCGTCGGTGTCCGTGCACCGCTCAATACCGGAGAATCGTCCGATGGGTGGCTCGTTCGTGTTCGGTCGTGGTGAGTTCGACTGGGCGAGTTCGGACGTCTCCGATGCCTCCGTCGAGTCCTCGTCGGACAACTGGTCGTCGAGCTGGGACTACGCCGGCGGGGACGGTCCGGACGGCAGCGACGACGAGAGCGGTTTCGACGACGACCGCTGGTATGGTTCCGCGGCCCGCCGTGGCGCGGGTTTCTCGCCGCCCGCTCTTACCGGAGCGTCCAT
>NZ_CDWRCM010000109.1:10807-11162 GCF_977927585.1 Frankia sp. CcWB2
GCCCGGCCTGCTGTCCGCCGATACCGGACCGCATCACCGGGCCACGCAGTCCGGCCCGGTGCCGGCGGAGCCAGAGAAGCACCACGACGACAGCCGCCAGCCGTAGTGACGCCCATGCGGGAACCGATCGGCCAAGGGTACAGTCCTCGGCCAGGTACATCCCGTCCGTGCTGCGCTCGTTGAGATCGGTGCAGTGCGGTGCAGTGGCGGCCCGGCGCCGTGGATCAGGCGAGCCCGGCGCGTCGGCGGGCCGTCTCGGCCACCGCGGCCCAGTCCTGGTCGGTCTGGCCGTGCGCCAGCGCGTCGACGAAGGCGTCCCGCAGCACGCCGCCGAAAGGCAGCGGAACGTTCCGTT
>NZ_CDWRCM010000109.1:11503-12175 GCF_977927585.1 Frankia sp. CcWB2
CCAGCCCTGAGGCCAGCGCGAGCTGGACGTCCTTCAACCCGAGCGGGAGACGGAAGTTGACGGGTTCGTAATCCCGGTTTCCGATCATGCGGCCATAGCCGGTAAAGACCGGGCCAGTGAACAGGTTGTCGGTGAGTACTTCGATGAACGTGGCCGGGTTCATCCCGCCGGCCTCGATGACGGCGCTCGCCTCCGCCATCGCCTCGATGCTGCAGGCGATTAGATAGTTGCCCAGAATCTTCACCAGGTTGGCGTGTTCCGGCGCGTCGCCGACCGTCCAGGTTCGCCGGCCGAGGACGTCGAACAGGGGCTGAACCTCGGCGATCGCGTCCGGATCGCCGCTGGTCACGATGGTGAGGTTGCCGGCGCGGGCGGCGTCGGTCCGGCCGAAGACGGGAGCCGCGAGGTAGCGCAGCCCGTGCTCGGCGTGCTCACGCCGAGCACGGATCGCCAGCGCGGTGCTGACGGTGGCCATGTTCACATGCAGTGCTCCGGCCGGCGCGGCGGTCAGCACCCGCGGATCGAGCAGGCGATCGGTGACGGCCTGGTCGTCCGCCAGCATGCTGAGGACGATTCCGGTGGCGAACGCCTCGGAGATGCTGGCGGGGACCGCACCGGCGGCGGCCAGTTCGGTGACGGGATCCGGTGAGCGGTTCCAGGCCAGCACGGTGT
>NZ_CDWRCM010000109.1:12208-13856 GCF_977927585.1 Frankia sp. CcWB2
CGTCGATCAGATTGCGCGCCATGGCGCCGCCCATTCCGCCGAGTCCGATGAAACCGATCTTCATGCGTCACCCTCCTGGCCTGGTCGGCGGACGGTCCGCCGACGCGGGTTTCCTGCCCGGCTGGGCTGGGCTGGGCCAAGCGGCATCAGCGGCTCCGGCCCAGGGCGTGTGAAGAACGGACCGGCAGGTGCCGGGTTCTCAGGCGCCTGTCATCGTAGGAAGCCCGGTGCCCGAGGTCAGTGTGATGCACTCGATACGCGGGGGACCGGTGAGCAGATCCTGCCGCTCGGCGACGAAGTGGTGGATGTGCGGCTGGTTCTCATGATCCTCGAACGCCTCGCGGTCGCGGTAGAGCTCGTAGAAGAGCCGGGCATTGTCGTCGCCGGCCACCCGATGGGTAGTGTAGATCAAGGTCCCGGGTTCGTGGGCGGCGATCAGCGGCACCGTCTCGGCCACCAACGCGTCGAACGCGTCCGCCGTGTCCGGGCGTACCTCGAACCGCACCGTCAGACCGAACATGGATCTCCTCCTCAAGGTATTGCGACAGGGATATGGCGGGGCGCTGTCACTTCGCGACGTACTGTTACCGCATCCAGGAGATCACTCTAATGGTGGCCTGAGAGCCTGGCCACATCGGTGCGGCCTGAGATCGGCTGCCTTGTGCAGCCCGGGACGGGCCATCCGGACCTTGACGGCAGGATGCCGATGTACAGCAGATTCTGTCGATCAAAGCCGATATGAACGTCATGAACGGTACCCGATGGTATTCTCTCAAGGCTGGATCTGGTGATAGCTCCCGCTGGCCGAGGCGACCCGCGTCGCGCTCAGGTCCCCGGCGCCGTGGACCGGGACGTGCCACCCGGCCAGCATAGCGATTCGCGGCAGGCGGGCCACAGCCTGATTTCTTCCATCGACTCGTAGTTCAAATTCGAGAGACTTGTGTTCACTGGCTCGTGAACGGAAATCCCTTGACGGCTGGCCGCTGCACCGCACTCCGACGGGACGTAGGAAAGGTCGGCGCCCTGTTACTCTGACGATTCACTCCTTCATCGTCTACGGCTGGGATGTCCTACCCGTGCGCCTCGCTCCGGAGCGATAGCGCCCGACGCGGGGGAGGGACGCGTGCTGTACGGCGGATATGCACAAGCATTGACGTGGGCCGCTGATGGTGACGTTGACAGGTCGTCGTTCCTTCCCTGGGTGGAACCCTGGTGGCGGTCGGCTGACCGGCTGCCACCAGTCCGTCGCACGGACCAGTCGGCGAGGGCGCGGTTCCAGTCTCGAATGGAGGGCATCGGTTGAACGGCCGGTGTGCGGCATGAATGCCGTCATCGGGTGAATTCTCGCGATCTCCGTCGCCGGCGCGGACATGGAGCCCGGCGTGTCGTCAGTGGTTTCAAGCCCGATTGTTCCGCACTCCTGCCACGATGCGTGCCGAGTTCGATGCGACGTCGGACCGGTAATGCAGAATCGAGGATGGCGCGGAGTGAAATCTCGTCTCACATGGTCCCGTTCGGCTGCGCTTGCAGCTGCGACAGCCCTGACCGTCGGGCTTGGCTACGGCCTGCCGGCGGTCGCGGATCCGGGTGGCGCAGCAGCCCGGTCGGGTGCGGCGAAGGCTGGACCGGTCGCCGGGCCGGACATAGG
>NZ_CDWRCM010000109.1:14215-15355 GCF_977927585.1 Frankia sp. CcWB2
GCCAACGGTAGGGCACGGGAGGCGTCCACATTCTGGACGTCAGATCGTATGCGCGAGGCCAAGCCGGTGGACCCGAGCAAGGCGAATAGCGGCAAAGTCCAGGAACAGGGGCCGGCGGTGCGCGGCGGCCCGGCCGAGCGGGTGAACCCGCATGTCACTGAGCCCGTACCGGGAACAGCACCGGGAACAGCTGGCGGCGGGCCGGGCTTCGGGCCGACCGCGGCACCCTGGTACGGCTCGACGACCAGCCCGCCGGCCACCACGTCCTCTTCACCGACAGCAGCGGCGTCAGCTACTCCTGCTCGGGCGGCACCGTCAACAGCGGCGGCAAGAACCTGGTGTTCACCGCCGGCCACTGCGTAAACTCGGGCGGCGGCGGGGCCTGGTTCACCAACTGGGTCTTCGTCCCGCGCTACAACAACGGGAACGCGCCCTACGGCGTGTGGTCCGCGCGCCAGCTCTGGAGCTGGAGCAGCTGGGTGCAGAACGCCAACCGTTCCTACGACTTCGGCGTCGCAGTGCTGAACACCAACGCTTCAGGACAGCACATCGTCAACGTCGTCGGTGGTCAGGGAATCGAATGGAACTTCCCGCTGGTGCAGTATGTCTACCAGTTCGGCTACCCGGCTCGGGCGCCGTTCAACGGGCTCTCCCTGCAATACTGTAGTGGGACGACGTACAACGACGGCGGCTTCGTCGGTATCAACTGCAACATGACCGAGGGTGCCAGCGGCGGACCCTGGCTGGACGACTTCGACGGAACGTTCGGATACCTCGACTCCGTCAACAGCTGGGTGTTCTGGGACGCCAACGGCGTCCGGTACAAGTGGAACGGCCCGTACTTCGGCAACGAGGTGCGCGACCTGTACTACGCGACCGCGAATCTGTAGGCTGGCCACAGCCGGGGGGACGCGGGAAATGCGCGTCCCCTTTTTTTCGAATTTACCGTGATTTTCATCGCGCCGGAGGAGGGCGCCGTGACACGCCTCCCCCCTGTCTCCCTCCCCCTTCTCCCCCTCCTGCTCTGCGTGCTCGTCGGGTGCGCCGGTCCGATCAACGCCGGGCCGGCGGAACCGACCGGGCCGGCACCGGGCAGGGTGCTGGATGTGGCGGGTGCGTTCGCCGCCCCGCCCGACCGGC
>NZ_CDWRCM010000109.1:15711-16385 GCF_977927585.1 Frankia sp. CcWB2
GGTGACGGTCCGCGGGTACGTCCTCATCAGGCCGGACGGGGCCAGTTACCTGTGCACCGGGCTCGCCGGTTCCTACCCGCCGCAGTGCGGCCGGCCGGCACTGCGGCTTGTCGGACTGGACCCGGCCGACCTACCGAGTCCCGAGCATGCCTCCGGAGTCACCTGGACCGGCGAAACCACACTGGCCGGAACCGTCCGGGACGGCACGCTGACGCTTCGCCGCTGACCAGGATCGCAGCCGCGTTCCCCTGCTCAGCCCCGGACCAGCCCGCCCAAGGCCGCCCGCCCAAGGCCGCCCGCCCAAGGCCGCCCGCCCAAGGCCGCCCGCCCAAGGCCGAAGGGGGCACCGCCCTGCCCTACGACGGCTGGCACCGGGCCGTCCAGACGGCGAGCTCGGTGCGGGCGGCCACGGTCTCGCGGTGCTCGGGTCCCAACGCTCGTTCGAACAGCGCCAGTACCGCGGCGAACTGGTCCCGGGCACCCGCGGGATCCCCCGCCTCACCGGTCCAGTGGGCGAGGTTGCGCTGGTCGAGCAACGTGTCCGGATGGCCGGGGCCGAGGACCCGCCGGTGGATCAGGAGCAGGGCGGCGTACTGGTCACGGGCCATCGCGGGGTCTCCCGCCTGACCCATCCAATAGGCGAAGTTACCCCGGGCGACTAGGGCCTGTTTGGG
>NZ_CDWRCM010000110.1:0-1394 GCF_977927585.1 Frankia sp. CcWB2
GACCGTAGGGCGTGTCCTCCGGCCCGGCGTACCGCCTGATGGCGGTGAATCCGCCGTCTGTGAGCAGTTCACCCAGTTGGCCACTGGTGTAGATGTGGTGAATCGCGGCCGCATGGAGTTCCTCGGTGCCAGGTTTGAATGCGTACCGACTGATCAGCCGGCTTGCCAACGGGTCGTACTCCAGGTTTGTCTCGACAGTGATATCTCCGGTCACCATGGTACTCGGCTCACCGGTGTAGGTGGGCAGAATACTCTCGGCCGTCGCCCCGAAGTCGACGACCAGGCTGCCGCCAGGACGGATCGCCCGAGCCAGGCTCGCGATGAACTCCCGGGTGCCGGCCAGGTCCAGATAGCCGAAGCTGTTGCCCAGGCAGGCGGCCGCGTCGAACGAGCGATCCACCGGGATCGCCCGCATGTCCGCGAGCACGAACTCGACGTGTAGACCGGCCTGCTCTGCCGCCCGGCGGGCATGGTCAATGGCCTCGGCTGAGAGGTCGACGCCGGTCACCCGATGGCCGCGCCCAGCGAGAGCGATACTGTGCCGACCGCTGCCGCAGGGAACGTCTAGGATCCGGGCCACCGGCGGCAGACCGAGCGCGGCCTCGATGAACTCGACGTCAGCCGCGGTCATTTCGGGCGACGCCGCCCGCCGCCAGAACTCGTTCGGAAGTTCGGTAAAGAAGTCCGCGTACCACGCAGACGAGATATCATTTGACAACGCCAGAAGCTCCTCATGGAGTACATCAACACGAAAAATTGATGTCACCAGGCACACCGAGGTCCGACGCTGGTCAGCAGTCGACCTCGATCACCACCACGCCATCCAGGCCGGCGGTGTCCGGTGGCCCGGGACAAGACCCGGGGCAACCATGGCTTCCTCCACGCAAGGCGTCGGGCCGCTCCCCGACGAACTGCCGCCAAACTAGCCCGCCCGCCCGGCGGCGTCAAACCAGTTAATCCGGGTATCGCCGGCCCCGACTCCAGGAAGATCAGCCGGCAGTTGCTCGCGTCGCGCCGCTCACAGCCCCCTTGTCTACGTGTGCAACCCGGGGGTGGTACCGATCGTGCTGGTGCACGCCCGGGCCCTACTCACCAGCGCCCCGAGGGTCGGACCGCGTATCTCGACGCTGACTTCCACGCCCCGGAGAAGATCCTGGCGTCTGAGCAGCTGCGGGAAACGCTCGACCTGGCCCAGCCTGTCGCGGTCATACATTTCATCGCCGACGACGCCGTCGTCAAGGACCTCGTCGGCCGGCTCATGCGTCCGCTTCCGACAGGCAGCATCCTGGCGCTGTCCACCTGCACGGCTGACAGTGCGCCCGAGGAGGTTCGTGTCGGGGTGGCCGCATACAACGCCAGTGGTATTCCGCTCGTCGCCCGAGACAGGGCCTGGG
>NZ_CDWRCM010000110.1:1499-4549 GCF_977927585.1 Frankia sp. CcWB2
TCGAGCAGTTCTTCGATGGGCTGGAAATACTCGACCCCAGCGTGGTGCTTGTCAACCACTGGCACCCTGACGAGCTCGCCGCCGTGGACGATGCTCACGTGCACATGTACGGCGGCATTACCCGGAAGCGGTAACATGCCACGCCGCCGGACCGGCGGCCCCGCCGCGTTCGGCACTCACGGCAGGATGGTATGGGTCTCGTCAGGCTGCCTGAGGACCCGAAAGCCTGGCCGCGGTGTCCGCCGAACGGAGCGCGGCCCGGGCAGCGGGCTTCGCACGGTCGCCGCGGCGACCACCCCGCCGACGGCGGTGCCGCATCCCGCGGATGATCTCGCCGCCAACGTTCCCGGCGCGGCGGTCGGCGCGGCGAGCAGGTCGGGACGGGCCGGCGCCGGCAGAAGATCTGTACTCCGGTATCCGCTACTCCCACCTCGCTCCCCGGGGGCTACCGGGTGCGAGGTCGCGTAGGATTCACCCTCTGTCGAGGACACATGCCACGGCCGAGACGCCGGCCAGCCGGATGATGATGCACATGCCGTCCGGCCTCTTCCGCGCGTCTTGACAGACTGACCGATGAGGCCCTGACGGAGCCTCGTCGGTGAGGCTGCTACCGGGGCGGAAGGACTCACACCAGATGGGCCGCTACTTCGTGACGACGGCGATTCCGTACGTCAACGGCAAGCCGCACGTAGGTCACGCTCTCGAACTGATCGAGACCGATGCGTACGCACGTCATCTTCGTCAGCGCGGCCACGAGGTCCGGTTCCAGACCGGCACCGACGACAACGCCCTGAAGAACGTCCAGGCGGCCGAGGCCGAGGGGATCACACCCGCCGAGTACGTCGAGCGGGTCGCCACCGGGTTCGTGGGCCTTCGCGGTCCGTTGGGCCTCTCGTTCGACGATTTCATCAAGACGAGCACGGACCCCCGCCATCGGCCGGGAGTCGAGAAGCTGTGGTCGGCCTGCGCCGACCGCGGAGACTTCTACCGCAAGACCTACGCCGGTCTGTACTGCGTGGGATGCGAGCTGTTCTACCAGCCCGACGAGCTGGTGGGCGGCCGCTGTCCGGAACACGGGACCGTTCCCGACCTGGTGGAGGAGAGCAACTGGTTCTTCCGGTTGAGCCGCTATCAGGACCAGCTCCACGAGCTCATCTCCGCCGACCGGCTGCGCATCGAGCCCGCCGCCCGCAAGCGGGAGGTACTGTCCTTCATCGAGGCCGGTCTGGAGGACTTCAGCGCGTCGCGGAGCATGAGCCGGGCCCGCGGCTGGGGTATTCCGGTCCCCGGCGACCCCGAGCAGGTCATCTACGTGTGGTTCGACGCACTCGGGAACTACATCACCGCCCCCGGGTACGGCAACGACGACGACAGCTTCCAGCACTGGTGGAACGACGCCGACAGGCGAGTGCACGTCATCGGCAAGGGCATCATCCGCTTTCACGCCGTCTACTGGCCGGCGATGCTGCTCTCGGCCGGGGTGCGCCTGCCCGACACCATCTTCGTGCACGAATATCTCACCGCCGACGGCATGAAGATCAGCAAGTCGGCCGGCAACGCCGAGGATCCCGCCGACATCGTCGCCGCCTTCAACACCGACGCGCTGCGGTGGTGGATGCTGCGCGACGTCGCCCGAGCCGGCGACACCGACTACACGACCGAACGGCTCGTGACCCGCGCGAACGAGGACCTCGCCAACAACATCGGCAACCTGGTCAACCGGACCGTGTCGATGGTGAAGCGGTACCGGGACGGGCTCATTCCCCCGCCCGCCCCCGACAATCCCGCGGCCGCCCAGCTGCGGGCGGTGCGCGACGAGGCCCCCCGGACAATCGACGACGCCTTCGCCGCCTTCGACTTCCGCCGGGCAGCCGAGGTCATCACGAGGATCGGCGACGAGGGTAACCGCTACGTGGAGGCCGCCCGGCCCTGGGAGCTCGCGAAGGCGGAGCGCAAGGAGGGAGCGTCGCGCGACGCCCTCGACGCAGTCCTCGCCGAACTGGTCGCCACGTGCCGGGAACTGGCGGAGCACCTCGCGCCCTTCCTGCCCGATTCGGCACCGCGCATCGCCGCGCAGTGCGGCGACGGCGGGCCGCGGACCGCCGATCCCAGCCCGGTGTTCCCGCGCCTGGAGGCCCCGCCGGCCGAACCGGCCACGACCTGACCGACGCCGCGGAACCGATCCGGCCGGGCCCGCTCAGGCCGGACGCAGTGCGGTGAAACGCCGCAGCCGCAGACTGTTCGTGACGACAAAGACGGAGCTGAACGCCATCGCCGCCCCCGCGATCATTGGGTTGAGCAGACCGGTCGCGGCAAGCGGCAGCCCGGCCACGTTGTAGGCGAACGCCCAGAACAGATTGCCCTTGATCGTGCGCAGGGTGGCGCGCGACAGTCGGATGGCATCCGCCACCAGGCAGGGATCCGCGTTGACGAGCGTCAGATCCGACGCCTCGATCGCCGCGTCAGTGCCGCCGCCCATCGCCAGGCCCAGATCGGCCTGGGCGAGCGCGGCGGCGTCGTTCACCCCGTCGCCCACCATGGCCACGACCCGGCCCTGCGCCTGCAAGCGACGGACCGCCGCGACCTTCTCCTCGGGCAGGACCTCGGCGATGACGTCCTCGGCCGCGATGCCGACCTCGGCGGCGACGGACCGGGCGACCGCCTCGGCGTCCCCGGTCAGCAGGACCGGGTGCAGCCCGAGCCGACGCAGATCGGCGACGGCCGCGGCCGCGGTGGGCTTCACCGTGTCGGCGACGCTGATCAGTCCGCGGGGACGGCCGTCCCAGCCGACCACGACGGCGGTGTGCCCGGCGGCCCGTTCCCGGTCCAGCTCGGCGGCGAGCGCGCCCGGGAGTTCCGCGAACACCCGGGGCCGCCCGACGAGCACCGCATGCCCCTCCACGGTGCCGCGCACGCCGAGGCCCGCGGTGTTCGCGAAGTCCGCGACCGG
Source organism: Frankia sp. CcWB2 (assembly GCF_977927585.1). NCBI lineage: Bacteria > Bacillati > Actinomycetota > Actinomycetes > Frankiales > Frankiaceae > Frankia > Frankia sp. CcWB2. Next base: position 4,450 of record NZ_CDWRCM010000110.1, read on the forward strand.
CGGCAGCACACCGGCGGCCACCGCGTGCTCCCCAGCCGCGTCAGCGATCGCCCGGGCGATGGGGTGCTCGCTCGCCTCCTCCACCGCCGCGGCGAGCCGG
>NZ_CDWRCM010000110.1:5017-10028 GCF_977927585.1 Frankia sp. CcWB2
GCACCTCGGCGGCGTCCTCGCCGGGAGCCGGCAGCACCGCGACAACCTGCATCCGCCCGCTGGTCACCGTGCCGGTTTTGTCGAGTAGGACGGTCTGGACCCGCCGCGTCGACTCCAGCACCTCCGGGCCGCGGATGAGGATGCCCACCTGCGCACCGCGTCCCGTCCCGACCAGCAGCGCCGTCGGCGTGGCCAGGCCCAGCGCGCAGGGGCAGGCGATGATCAACACGGCGACGGCCGCGGTGAAGGCGTCGGTCGCCGGCTGCCCGAGAGCCAGCCAGACCCCGAGGGTGACGAGCGCGATTCCGATCACCACCGGAACGAACACCGCCGAGACCCGGTCGGCGAGGCGCTGGACGCGGGCCTTGCCACTCTGGGCCTCCGTCACGAGCCGGGCGATGCGCGCCAGCTGCGTGTCGGCGCCGACCCGGGTGGCCCGGACCACAAGCCGCCCGCCGGCGTTCACCGTCGCCCCGACGACCGCGTCACCCGGGGCGACCTCGACGGGCACCGACTCGCCGGTGACCATGCTCGCGTCCACCGCCGACAGCCCGTCGAGCACGACGCCGTCGGTGGCGATCTTCTCGCCCGGGCGGACGACGAACTCGTCCCCGATCCGCAGCGCCTCGACCGGGATCCGCTCCTCGACCCGCCGCGGGCCAGTCCCCCGCGCACCGTCCGCCGGCCGGTCGCGCAGCACGGTGACGTCCTTTGCCCCGAGGTGGAGCAGCGCCCGCAGGGCCGCGCCGGAACGCCGGCGGGCACGTGACTCCAGGAATCGGCCGGTGAGCAGGAACACCGTCACCCCGGCGGCGACCTCCAGGTAGAGGGCTGTGCCCGCGCCGCCGTGGGCACTCCCGCCGGTGCCGTGGCCACTCCCCGAGTGGCCGATCTCGCCGGCCGAGGCTTCCGGGCCCGGGAAGCCGCCGGTGAACGAGAACGAGTGCCGCATCCCCGGTTCGCCCGCTCCGCCCAGGAACAGGGCGTACAGCGACCAGACGAAGGCGGCCAGCGTTCCGAGGGAGACCAGGGTGTCCATCGTCGCGACCCCATGCCGGGCGCCCCGGCCCGCGGCCCGGTGGAACGGCCAGCCTCCCCAGAGCACGACCAGCGTCGCCAAGGCCAGCGAGACCCACTGCCAGTAGTCGAACTGCCAGGCGGGCACCATGGCCAGTGCGATCACCGGCACGGCGAGCGTCGCCGAGCCAGCCAGCCGGACGCGTAGCGCCCGCAGCGCCGCGCCGGGCGCGTCGTCCTGCGTGCCGCCGCCGTCCTCGGCCTCCGCCGCACCAGTCGCATACTCGGCCGCGGTGTCAGTGCCGGCCGCACCCGGCCCACCCCGGACCGGGGTCGCGGAGTATCCCGCGGCCTGTACCGTGCGGATCAGATCATCGAGACAGACCGCGGGGGCTTCGGTATCCGCGAGGGTGACGGTGGCCTTCTCGGTGGCGTAGTTCACCGAAGCGGTGACGCCGTCCATCCTGTTGAGTTTGCGTTCCACCCGCGCGGCGCACGACGAGCAGGTCATCCCGCCGATCGCGAGCTCGATCCGCGCGGGGTGACCCGTTCTGACGTCGAGAGTGGTCATCAGATCTCCCCTTACAGCGGGCTGGAAGGTACTGCCGGTCGCGGACCGTGGGACCGGACACACCCGCCGGCCACCGGCACCGTTGGCACCACCGAAGCGATACGCCCGCCCGACAAGCTCGTATCCAGCCTCCGCAACGGCCTCCCGGACGGCGCCGTCCTCGACGACGCCGTCGCTGACGAGAGTGACCCGGCCCTCGGCCAGATCCACGGCGACGTCCGACACGGTCGGCAGCCGCGCGAGCTCCTCGGTCACGGATCGGACGCAGTGCTGGCAGGTCATCCCGGCCACCGTGTAGGCGGTCGTGTAGGCGGTCGTGTAGGCGGTCGTCATGGCCGTTCTCGTCTCCTCGTGTAAGCCGCCCCGGTCCCGATGGATCTGCCCATCCCACCGGCCACCGGCGCCCGTCCGACCCTCCGAACATACCCTCCCCCCGTATAGTGTACCGGTACCCGGTGGGGGTACCTTCCGAACCCATGGTCGATCATCACGGGAGAGATCCCGCCCACGCCGACACAGGAAGGCCGCGACGCGCAGCCCCCACTCTGAGTAACCTAACGGACGCTTTCCACGAACGCCGGACTCCCGGCACCACCGTGGCGAACCGTCCACGTTGAGGAACCGCCGCCGCGAGGGACGGTCAGCGGGAGGCGGCCAGGCGGCGGGCGACCTCGGTGGCCCAGTAGGTCAAGATGATGTCCGCCCCGGCCCGGGAGATCGCGGTCAGCGTCTCGTCGATCGCCCGGTCCCGGTCAATCCACCCGGCCGCCGCGGCAGCCTCCACCATCGCGTACTCGCCCGACACCTGGTAGGCCGCCACCGGTACGTCCACTGTGTCGGCCACCGCCCGCAGCACGTCCAGGTAGGCCAGCGCCGGTTTCACCATCACCGCGTCCGCGCCCTCGGCAAGGTCGAGCGCGACCTCGCGCCGGGCCTCCTCGGCCGAGCGGACCGGATCCTGCTGGTAACCGGTCCGGTCCCCGAACTGCGGGGCGCACTCGGCAGCCTCGCGAAACGGCCCGTAGAACGCCGAGGCATACTTCACCGAGTAGGCGAGGATCGGCAGGTCGATGAAGCCCTCCGCGTCCAGCGCGGCCCGGATCGCGCCGACCTGGCCGTCCATCATCCCGCTCGGCGCGACGACCTCGGCACCCGCACGGGCCTGCGCCACGGCGATCGCGCCGTAGCGCGCCAGGGTGGCGTCGTTGTCGACCTCCCCGGAGCTGGTGAGCAGACCGCAGTGCCCGTGGTCGGTGTACTCGTCCAGGCACAGGTCCGTCATCAGGACGACGTCGCCACCGACCTCGGCGACGAGATCGGCGAGCGCGAGCTGGACGATGCCGTCCGGGTCGTCGGCGGCCGAGCCGCGGGCATCCTTCTCCGCGGGCACACCGAACAGGATGAGCCCGCCCACGCCGGCCTCGACGGCCTCGACGGCCGCCTCCCGCAGCGAGGAGCGGGTGTGCTGGACGACACCGGGCATCGAGGCCAGCGGAACGGGATCGGCCACGCCCTCCTTGACGAACATCGGCAGCACCAGGTCGGACGGGTGCAACCGCACGTTCGAGACCAGCCGGCGCAGCGCGGGCGAGCGGCGCAGCCGGCGGGGACGTGCCGTCGGGTATCCGGCTGCGGCCCCGTTCCCCCGGGCCGGCACCCTCACCGCCGCGAGCCTCGCCGTGGCTTCGGCAACCGCGCGGCGAGCGGCCCGATCTTCCCGAGCTCTTCCCGGTGTTCGGCAGCGAACTCCGCCAGCGCCCCGACAAGGGCGGGGATGGACGCCTCCGGAGCCTGCACGTCGACGCGCAGCCCGAGCTCCTGGGCAGTGGCGGCCGTCGCCGGACCGATCACGGCGATCACCGTCGTCTCGTGGGGCTTGCCGGCGATGCCGACCAGGTTGCGCACGGTCGAGGACGAGGTGAAGACGACCGCGTCGACCCGGCCGCCCTTCAGCGCCTCCCGGATGGAGGCGGGCGGCGGAGCCGCACGCACGGTGCGGTAGGCCGTCACGTCATCGACCTGCCAGCCGCGTTCCTTCAGGCCGGCGACCAGGGTCTCGGTGGCGATGTCGGCGCGCGGCAGCAGCACCCGGTCGAGCAGGTCGAGGGTGTCGTCGAAGTCCGGCCAGTCCGCCAGCAGCCCCTCGCTGGACTGCTGCCCGGACGGGACGAGATCGGGCCGGATACCGAAGGTGCGCAGCGCGTCGGCCGTCGCCTCGCCGATCGCCGCAACCTTGACCCCCGCGAACGCGCGGGCGTCGAGGCTGCGTTCCTCGACCTTCTCCTGCACCGCCTTGACCGCGTTGACCGAGGTGAAGGCCACCCACTGGTAGCGCCCGGAGACCAGACCGGTGATCGCGCGCTCCATCGGGGCGGCGGTCCGCGGGGGCTCGACAGCGATCGTCGGCACCTCCAGCGGGCTTGCGCCGTGCGAACGCAGCAGGTCGGACAGGATCGCCGCCTGTTCCTTGGTCCGCGGGACCAGCACCGTCCAGCCGAACAGCGCCCGGGTCTCCCACCAGGACAACTTGCTGCGGGTCGCGACCACCGAGCCGATGGACAGCACGACCTGGGTGATCGGGGTGGGGGCCGCGGTCAACAGCGGTGCCGTGTCCGCCTCGACCCGATCGAGCGTCGAGGTGACGGTGCGCTGGTCGGTGGTGGTGCCGTCCACGGTCACCGCGATCGGGGTGTCACCGGGCCGCCCGTGCTCGACGAGCGCCGCCGCGACCTTGCCGACCTCCGTCGGCGCCGCCGTGACCACGAGGGTGCCCGGGGTCTGGGCGAGGGCACCCCAGTCCAGGTCGCCGGGGGGGGAGATGGGCGCACCGAACCCGCCGAAGCCGCCCGGGGCACCGAGGCCCAGCGGCGAGCCGAACCCGCCGGTTCCCAGGCCACCGCCGAGCCCGCCCCCGAGACCGGCGATCGGCCGCCCGCCCAGCCGCGAGGCCCCGAACGGAGGACCGGTGAGCGGACCCACCGGCTCGCTCCCGCCGAACGGCGAGGACGCCGGCACGGTGCCCGACGACGAGAAGACCCCGGAGGTGCTGGCGAAGGTGACCGGCGCGCCCGGGGCGACCCCGGCGTAGGTCGCGACCGCGGCGCCAGTGAGGATGCCGGGCACCACCCGATAGGGGATCTTGGCCTTCGCGAGCGCCTGGGCGTCCGCGGCGCCGATGCGAGTCAGCCACGGATCGGAGGCGTAGAGCCGGACCACCTTGTCACCGGCACGGGCCCTGCTCACCACCGCGGCGGTCGCCGCCTCCGCGTCACGGACCGGCTTCGGCGCCTCGAGGTCGCCAATGCGCAGCACTTCGGCGGTGAGGTTCTCCACCACCGCCGGCGCCACCTCGGGATCGGCCACCACCAGGTCGGCGGCGGCCAGGGTCTCGACCGCGAGGACGGTGAGCAGTCCGGGATCACG
>NZ_CDWRCM010000110.1:10053-10758 GCF_977927585.1 Frankia sp. CcWB2
CAGGCTCACCACCGCGGCGGTCGCCGCCTCCGCGTCACGGACCGGCTTCGGCGCCTCGAGGTCGCCAATGCGCAGCACTTCGGCGGTGAGGTTCTCCACCACCGCCGGCGCCACCTCGGGATCGGCCACCACCAGGTCGGCGGCGGCCAGGGTCTCGACCGCGAGGACGGTGAGCAGTCCGGGATCACGTGGTCCGGCACCCACCAGGGCGACCGGGGAGACGGGCTTCTTCGTTCGTCGGGTGGCCATGCTCAGCGGGTTCCCATCAGCGAGTGTGCTCCGGCGGACAGCATGTCGTCCGCGAGGCGCTGCCCGAGCGCCTCCGGGTCGACGGCGGATCCGGTGACGTCACGCCGGAGGACATCGCTTCCGTCCGGCGCGGCGACGACCGCCCGCAGGCACAGACGACCCGCGGGAGGCGCACCGCCGGCCTCCGCCGCAGCTCTTTCGGCCGGCTCCGGAAGAAGCTCGGCCAAGGCGCCGACCGGGGCAGTACAACCAGCTTCGATGCCGGCGAGGAACGCGCGTTCCGCTCTGACCGCGACGGACGACGATGCGTCATCGAGCACAAACCGTAGCAGCTCGGCGAGGCCCGTATCGACGGGCTGGCCGCCATCTGACCACGTTTCGCCACCGGTTTGTCCCGCAGCGGGACCCGAACCCGCCGCGGCGGGCACCAGAGCGCGCGCCGGGCCGGCCACGACG
>NZ_CDWRCM010000110.1:11076-12077 GCF_977927585.1 Frankia sp. CcWB2
GGGGCAGTACAACCAGCTTCGATGCCGGCGAGGAACGCGCGTTCCGCTCTGACCGCGACGGACGACGATGCGTCATCGAGCACAAACCGTAGCAGCTCGGCGAGGCCCGTATCGACGGGCTGGCCGCCATCTGACCACGTTTCGCCACCGGTTTGTCCCGCAGCGGGACCCGAACCCGCCGCGGCGGGCACCAGAGCGCGCGCCGGGCCGGCCACGACGAGCCCGGCACCGCCCGTGCACTCGATCGCCAGGGCTCCCTGACCGGGCGCGGGCAGCATCACCGTGGGTTCGAGGATCTCGGTGACGGCATCGAGCCGGTCGAGCCGCGCCAGCCCGGCGTGCGCGAGGACGACCGCGTCCACCTCACCGTCGATGGCCTTCTTCAACCGGGTGTCGACATTGCCGCGGATCGTGACGACCTCCAGCCCGAGGCCGAGAGCACACAGCTGCGCGGCGCGACGCGGAGATCCGGTCGCGATCCGGGCGCCGGCCCTGAGCTCGGCCAGGCGCCGCCCGCTCGGGGCGACCAGCACGTCCCGGGGGTCCGCCCGCGGCGGGACCGCGGCGAGCACCAGACCGGGTGGGGTGGCCGTTGGAAGGTCCTTCAACGAGTGGACCGCCAGGTCGATCTCACCAGACAGCAGGGCGTCGCGCAGCGCGCTGACGAAGACGCCGGTCCCGCCGATCTGGCTGATCTCCCCCGACGAGCGGTCCCCCGCCGTGACAATCGGCACCAGCTCGACGGCGCAGCCCACCCGCGCCCGCAGGGTGGCGGCGACCGTCCCGGACTGGGCCAGCGCCAGCGCCGAGCGCCGCGTTCCCAGCCGCAGCCGGCGGCCGGCGAAACGGGCCAGCAGGTCGGCGCCGATGCTCGTCGGGTCGGTACTCGTCGGGTCGATCCCCGTCACGAACGCTCCAGCAGATCAAGGTCAGGCGCGGACACCACGGCGGGCACCTCCCGCGGCAGATCGAACAGTTCCCGCAGGGCCTCGGCGTAGGCG
>NZ_CDWRCM010000110.1:12167-15243 GCF_977927585.1 Frankia sp. CcWB2
CCTTCAACGAGTGGACCGCCAGGTCGATCTCACCAGACAGCAGGGCGTCGCGCAGCGCGCTGACGAAGACGCCGGTCCCGCCGATCTGGCTGATCTCCCCCGACGAGCGGTCCCCCGCCGTGACAATCGGCACCAGCTCGACGGCGCAGCCCACCCGCGCCCGCAGGGTGGCGGCGACCGTCCCGGACTGGGCCAGCGCCAGCGCCGAGCGCCGCGTTCCCAGCCGCAGCCGGCGGCCGGCGAAACGGGCCAGCAGGTCGGCGCCGATGCTCGTCGGGTCGGTACTCGTCGGGTCGATCCCCGTCACGAACGCTCCAGCAGATCAAGGTCAGGCGCGGACACCACGGCGGGCACCTCCCGCGGCAGATCGAACAGTTCCCGCAGGGCCTCGGCGTAGGCGTCTCCGCCGGGCGCCCCGGCCAGCTCCTGCACCCGCACGGTCGGGGCGTGCAGCAGCTTGTCGACGACGCGCCGGACCGAGCCCTCCACCAGGCTCCACTCCCGATCGTCGAGGTCGGGCAGGCGGGTGTGCAACCGGGCGAGCTCGCTACGCACCACAGCGGCGGCGTGGGCCCGCAGCGCGACGACGGTCGGCGCCACCCGGCCCGCCTGCCGGCGGTCGAGGAAGCTCGCGACCTCGGCGGCGACCAGCGCGCGGACCGCCTCCACATCGTGCGTCACCTGGGCGCCGTCCAGCGCGATGCGCAGTGCGTCCAGGTCGATCAGACTCACCCCGGGCAGCTCGCGCACCCCCGGGTCGATGTCGTGCGGCAGGGCCAGATCGAGGAAAACCAGCGGGCGCCTTGCCCGGCCGGGCAAGGCCGCGGCAACCAGCTCGTGCTCGACAACGAGACCGCTCGCGCCGGTCGAGGAGATCACCAGGTCCGCCATGGTGATCTCGTGGGCCAGGTCGGTGAGACCGACGACCCGGGCCTCGTGGGCCTCGGCGACGCGGGCCGCCCGGGCGGCGGTCCGGTTCGCGATCACGACCTCTCCGGCACCGGCTCGCCGGACGGTCTGCGCGGCCAGCGATCCCACCGCGCCGGCACCGATGAGCAGCACCCGGGCCCCGGCCAACGGCGGGGGTTCGGACGTCACGGCGGGCCGCGGTCCCTCGGCCGCGGCTCCTCCCCCGTCCAGCGCCCGCCCACCCGGCGGCGCCACCGGCACGGCCGGAACCTCGCTGTGGAGGCCCAGACCGGAGGCGGCCAACCGGACACCCACCGAGACGATGGATGCGCCAGCGGCATCGATGGACGTCTCGGAGTGGGCCCGCTTGCCGACCCGCAGCGCGGCCTGGAACAGGCCGGACAGCGCGCTGCCCGCCACCCCGGCGGCCTGACCGGCCCGGAAGGCCGTGCGTACCTGACCGAGGATCTGGCTCTCCCCGACGAGCATGGAGTCCAGGCCGCACACTACCGAGAACAGGTGCCCGATGGCCCGCGCCTCGTGGTGGACGTACAGGTGGCCGGCGAGATTACCGAGGTCGATCCCACAGATCCGGCTGAGCTGGTCGGAGATGTCGGCGACTCCGCCGTGGAAGGTCTCGACCTCGGCATAGATCTCGATGCGGTTACACGTCGAGAGCACCACCGCCTCGCTGACGTGGGTGCCCTCGGCCAGATCGTGCAGGACCTTCGGGACCTCCTCGGCCGAGACCGAGGTGCGTTCGAGCAACGACGTGGGCGCGGTCTGGTGGTTGAGCCCGACCACCAGGAGGCTCACGACGCCTCACCTCCGGCCATCAGCGATCCCGCGGCCGGCAGCGTCCTGTGGGTCGGCGATCCAGGCGCCGGGGTGTGCTCCAAGCGCGCCGCACCCGGTTCCCCCTCCCGATCATCCCGGGTCGGCCGACCGTCCCGAGCCATCCCGGCCGGACGAGCTGCCCCCGCCGGACGAGTCACGCCTACTTGCCGAGTCACCCGCACGACCTCATCCGCATCGGTCTCCAGCCTGTCCGCGGAGGGCTCCGTCCCGTCCGCGCTCGTCACCCCGTCCAGGCCCGTCACCCCCCGCGCGGCGAGGACGTCGTCGCCGCCTGGCACCGCCTCGCGGGCCGAGGGCGCCCGCCGCGCCGAGCGCGCCCGGCGCACCGGCACGGCGTCACGCCCGGAGCCGGCGCCCGGTGTGGATCTCGCGCCCCGTCTCGGTGATGTGTCCCGTGCCGGCGACGGATGTTTGCGTGCTTCATGGAACGAGAGGATCTGCAGTTCCACGGCGAGGTCGACTTTACGCACGTCCACACCGTCGGGTACCGAAAGCACCGTGGGAGCGAAGTTGAGAATGCTGGTGACCCCGGCAGCGACCAGACGGTCACACACCCCCTGCGCCGCGGCGGCCGGCGTGCAGATCATCCCAATCGTGACCTGACCCTGGACGATCACCTGTTCGAGATCGTCGACGGGACTGACGACAACCTCACCGACCCGCTCGCCGACCCGCTCGGGATCCGCGTCGACCAGGGCCACAATCCGAAAGCCCCTGGCATAAAAGCCGCCGTAACCCGCCAGGGCGTGGCCGAGGTTGCCGACTCCCACCAGCACGACCGCTCTGTCCTCGGTGAGGCCCAGTTTCGCGGCGATGCAGTCGAGCAGGACATCCACCTCGTAGCCGACGCCCCGCGTGCCGTAGGAACCGAGATGGGACAGATCCTTGCGGACCTTGGCCGGAGTGACTCCGGCGGCGGCCGCGAGCGTGTCCGAAGACACAGTGTGAACCCCGCTTTCCGCCAGTGTCGCCAGCACCCGGAGGTAGAGCGGAAGCCGCGCGACCGTCGCCTCCGGAACCTCGGAGGAACGCCTGGAAGCCGCGTCACTACGTGTGCGTCGCCGGATCACCGCCGGGCGACGCCGTGGCTGACTCATCCGCGGCTCCGATCTCTAGGCGCGCGGTTACGCCCGGAGCTATGGGCCCGGATCCGTGGCCCCGCCGACACCCGGCGTGCGGTAGTCCCAGCGTACGGTAGTCGGCGCCACAAGTCGGCTGTCCTCGGGCAGTGTACGACTTCGTGAAGGGATTCACGAAGTGCTGAGGAGAACCGGATCTGGATCTGTCGCTGATCTTGTGATTCTTCTGG
>NZ_CDWRCM010000111.1:0-9816 GCF_977927585.1 Frankia sp. CcWB2
TAGGGCGGGCTGTGGCGAGGTTCCTGCTGCGCCGGCTGGTCGTGGGCGCCGGGGTCCTGTGGGGCGCGGCGACGTTGGCCTTCGTGACGCTGCACGTCGTACCGGGTGATCCCGTCGACACTTTGATCGGGCCGACGTTCGGGATCTCGCCGCAGCTTCGGGAGCAGATCAACGAGACGTACGGGTTCCAGTCGCCGCTCGTCGTCCAGTACGGCACCTGGCTGCGCCGCCTGGTGACCGGCCATCTCGGCACCTCCTACCAGCTGCAGCGGCCGGTCGTGGAGGTGTTGTCCGGTCAGGTGTGGCCGACGGTGCAGCTGGCGCTCACGGCGTCCGCGCTCGCCGCGCTGCTGGCGATCGGGCTCGCGGTGTCGACCGCCGGCCGGGGCGGCACCACCCACCGGCTTGGCCGGATGCTGGCGACCAGCGCCGAGCTGCTCGTCGTGTCGAGCCCGACGTTCTGGATCGGCATCCTGCTCATCACCCTCTTCTCTGCGCACCTCGGCTGGTTTCCCAGTGCCGGCGCCACTGGCCCGTCCGGACTGGTCCTCCCGGCGTCCGCGCTGGCCCTGCCGATCGCCGGGGTCCTCGCCCAGGTGCTGCGGGAGGGACTTGACGCCGCGCTGGAGGATCCGTTCGTCGTCTCGGTCCGCGCCCGCGGCATCGGCGCGGTGGGCGTGCTGACCCGCCACGCCCTGCGCCATGCCGCGCTCCCGCTCGTCACCCTGCTCGGCTGGGCAGTGGGCAGCCTGCTCGGCGGCGCAGTCGTCACCGAGGCGGTGTTCGCCCGGCCGGGGATCGGTCGGGTGACCCTCGCGGCGATCTCGGCCAAGGACAGCCCGGTGGTCACCGCGGTGGTGCTGCTGTCCGCGGCGGTCTTCGTCGTCGTGAACAGCGTGGTCGACCTGCTCTACCTGCTCATTGACCCGCGACTGCGCGACGACGGATCCGGTGCCGGGAGGGCCACGGCGGTTGATCTGGCGGTGTCCCGGTGACCGCGGTCGGGGAGGCCCGCCCCGGGACCGAGTCGCCCGCCGCCGGTGCCCTGGCCCGCACCGGCGGTGGCCGGCCGCGTCCCGGTTTGATCGCGGCCGGCCTGCTGATCGTCCTGCTTCTTGTCGCGACCGCCTGGCCGGGGCTGCTCAGCTGTCATCCCGCGGACGGGGCGAACCTCGGCGAGGCGCTGCGCGGACCGAGCTGGGCACACTGGTTCGGCACCGACCAGCTGGGCCGGGACGTCTTCGCGCGGGTGGTCACCGGCGCCCGGCATTCGCTACTGCTCGGTGCCGGAGCGACCGCGCTCGGCGCGGGGATCGGGGCGACGGTCGGCCTCGCGGCGGCCCTCGGCGGCCGGTTCGCGGACGGGCTGCTCATGCGGCTCGTGGACCTGCTGCTCGCCTTCCCCGAGCTGCTGCTCGCGCTGCTGGTCATCGCCATCGTCGGTCCAGGCTCGGTGAACGCGGCGGTGGCCATCGGCATCGCGGCGGTCCCCAGCTACGCGCGGGTTGTGCGGTCGCGTGCCCTCGTCGTCCGCCATGCCGGGTTTGTCGACGCCGGGGTGGCGCTCGGCCTGCCCCGACCGGTGATCGTGCTGCGCCACATCGTGCCGAACACGCTAGGACCGCTGCTCGTGCTGGCCACCGTCGGCATCGGGACGGCGATCATCTCCGGTTCGGCGCTGAGTTTCCTGGGCCTCGGTACGAAGCCGCCGGCCCCCGAGTGGGGGGCGATGCTCGCCGACGGCCGAGGCGTCATCGACACCGCCTGGTGGGTCGTGGTGTTCCCCGGGGCGGCGATCGCCGCCACTGTCGTCGCCGTGACCGTGCTCGGCCGCCATGCCCGCCTGCGGGTGGAGGGACGGACTCCGTGAACGACCAGCCGCAGGTCTCACCGCCGGCACCGCCGAACTCGGCACCGCTGGGGTCGGCGCCCCCTGGTTCGACACCTCCGAGCGCGCGGGGGGCGAAGGAGCCGTCCGCGACCCTGCTGACCGTCGACGGGCTGCGGGTCTCCTTCGGCCGGGGCGGTCGGGCCGTCGAGGTGGTGCGGGGAATCTCCTTCGATGTCGGTGTGGGGGAGTGTGTGGCCCTCGTGGGCGAGTCCGGATCGGGTAAGAGCGTGACCGCCCGCGCCCTCGTCGGACTCGCCGGAGCGGACGCGACGGTCCAGGCCCGGCGGCTGCGCCTGGGCGGGACCGACCTCATCGGGCTGCGGGACCGGGAATGGCGCGCCCTGCGTGGCCGCCGGATCGGCCTGGTGCTCCAGGACGCCCTCGGTTCCCTCGATCCGCTGCGGCGGGTCGAGCAGGAGGTCGACGAGGCGCTGCGGGCACAGGGCCCAGTCGCGCGGGCCGAACGTGGCCCCCGGATCGCGACGCTGCTGGCGCGGGCCGGTATTCCTGATCCACAGGTCCGTGTCCGGCAGTACCCGCACCAGCTCTCCGGCGGGTTGCGCCAGCGGGTGCTGATCGCCGCGGCGCTGGCCGGCACTCCGGACCTGCTCATCGCCGACGAGCCGACCACCGCTCTCGACGTCTTGGTCCAGGCCCGGATCCTCGATCTGCTTGCCGGTCTGCGCGAGAGCGGGATGGGACTGCTGCTCATCAGCCATGACCTGGCAGTCGTCGCCCGGCTCGCCGATCGGGTCGCCGTGCTGCGCGACGGAGTGATCCTGGAGAGTGGCCCGACCGAGCGGGTGCTGGGCGATCCCACGCACGCCTATACCCGCGAGCTGCTTGCCGCCGTGCCCTCCGCGCGGACCAGGGGCAGCCGGCTGGCCGGACCCGTCGACGAAGCCGGGATCGCGGCGGCCGGGCTCGCGTCTGCCGGGCTCGCGTCTGCCGGGCTCGACGCGGGCGGCTCGACCGGCGCCGAGATCCTTCTGCGGGCGACGGGACTGCGCAAGGCGTTCCGGACGGCGGACGGAGAGCGACGCGAGGTGGTCCGGGACGTCTCCTTCGCGCTGCGCCGCGGGGAGACCCTCGGGCTCGTCGGCGAGTCCGGTTCGGGGAAGACGACGCTCGCCCGGATCATGCTGGGTCTGACCGAACCCGACGCGGGTGAGGTGCTGCTCGGCGGCGTTCCCTGGGTCGGCCCGTCGGGTCCTGGGGGCGGCTGGGGCAGCTGGGTGCCGGAGCGTGACCGCCGACCACGCCGCCGGCAGATCCAGGCGATCTTCCAGGACCCGCTGGGGTCCTTCGACCCACGACTGACGGTGGGCCGGATCCTGACGCAGGCGCTGCGGGTGGGTGGGGTCGCGCGAACCGAGCGCCGCGACGCCGCCGTCCGACGGCTGGAACAGGTGGGGCTCTCCGCGCGGGAACTACGGCGCAGACCGGTCGAGCTGTCCGGCGGGCAGCGGCAGCGGGTGGCCATCGCCCGGGCGCTGTCCGTGGAACCGCAGGTGCTGATCTGCGACGAATCGGTGTCCGCGCTCGACGTGTCCATCCAGGCCCAGGTCCTGGACCTGCTCGTCGACCTGCGCCGGACCCACCGCCTGGCCATGGTCTTCGTCTCTCACGACCTCGGCGTCGTGCAGCACCTCAGCGACCGGGTCCTGGTGATGTACGACGGGCGGGTCGTCGAGTCCGGGGACGTGGAGACGGTCTTCACCGCCCCCCCGGCACCCCTACACCGTACGGCTGCTCGCCGCGGTGCCCCGGCTCCCCGGACCGCCTACCCCCCCAGCGGCTACCGGGCCGTCTCCGCAGGCCGGGACGCCCCTGGCCGACAGCGCCACAGCCGTACCGGCATCTGGGTGATGTGCCCGTCGGTGTCGAGGCGGTGCTGCGCGACCTCCCCGATCGCCCGAAAGTAGTCCTCCTGACGGTCCGCACCGACGAGCCGGCTGTAGTAGGTGCCAAAGGTCGCCGCGTGGAACCGCTGGTACTCCTCGCCGTTCGCGGCCCGCACGACCGCCGGGCGTTCGTCGACGCCGTCGATGTCGAAGTACGCATCGAGCAGGGTCGCGGTGTCGTCCACGGACAGGGTGCGTACGGCGATCGGAATGATCCCGGCCGCCGCCAGCAGCCTGGGTACGTCCTCGGCCGCATGGCCCAGCCGGACCAGGGCCTGCCGGGCGAGGTCGTCGCTGCCACCGAACCCGTACTCGTCGTGCTCGGGATGGTGGGTGGTGAGCAGGAAGGCGCCGCCGGGCCGCAGTCGCGTGGAGATCCACCGCACCAGCTGCTCCTCGTCGGGGTGGATCCAGTGCAGGACCGAGGTGAGGGTGACCAGGTCGAACGCCGTGGGACCCGCATCGTCGGCCAGTTGCGGGGGCCGGCGCAGATCGGCCTGGACGAAGCGGAACCGTACCCGGGTCGCGTAGGGGGCGAGCTTGCGTCGAGCCTCGGCAAGCCGGGACTCCTCACGATCCAGGCCCAGGGCGTCGACGGCGTCGGGCAGGCGGTCGAGCGCCGCGGCGAGCAGGGAACCGATGCCGCAGCCGAGATCGGCGACGGACCGGGCGGTCGGATCGGCGAACTCGAGCACCCAGTCGGTGTCCTGAGCCTGCCGAAGCCGGCTGGCGTCGTCGTACCCGCCGAGTCGGGCCGCCTGTGCCGTGACGGTCTGCGTCATCTGTTTCTCCCCAGCCGAGGTATGCCAACCGATCCGACGTACTGACGGTCCGCCATCGTGCATCACGGGCTCGTGCCAAGTGCCGAGTTCCGTGCCCTGCGTTTTGAAATTAGGCATCGTGTTCGTGTGGGGTCAAGATAGCTTTCTGCGTCCATAGTCGACATCCTGTTAGGGGACGTAATGAAGTAACAAATACGTGATCGAGAGCATCATCGCAGGTCACAGGCCTGTGGAGGGTTCGAAACGCGCAAGTTATTTCATTTCGACTCCTTAGTGCTGGTAACAGCACCGTGATGCCTCTGGACCAGCCGCCGCGAGCCGACTGGAATGGGTCGCGGTCCGGGACGCGGAAACTGTTCGCGACAGTGAAAACCAGGTACGACAGTGGAAACCACGCAGGAATCGGTACCGCCGTGCTGGACCGGAACTGGTCCGCAACCGGTCTAGGACCTGGCCGCGACCGCCCGGAACCGGCCCAGAACCATGCCCAGGGGAGACGATGACCAGTACAACGGGATCCGATGCGGCCTTGGCGCCGGCGCGAGACGTGATCGCTACGCAGCGTTCCGCGCCCGACACGTCGGTCGGATACGTCCAGGGCATCCTCAGCCACGACATCTCCACGGAACTCGGCCGGCTGCAACTGCTGGAATCACAGGTGGACCCGGCCACGCACGCCGTTCTCGAGGCGCGGGGAATCGCCGATGGAGGGCGGTTCCTGGAAATTCGGTGCCGGTGCGGGTTCGGTCGCCTACTGGCTGGCCGACCGGTTCCCCGGCGGGGAGGTGACTGCGGTAGACGTGAGCACGAGTTTCCTCGACGACGCCGGCCGGTCGAACCTGCGGATCGTCCAAGCGGACGTGCGCACCCACGACTTCGAGCCGGGTTCCTTCGACCTCATCCATGCCCGCACCGTCCTCATGCACATCCCCGAGCGTGAGGAGGTGCTGCGGCGGCTAGTCTCCTGGCTGGCCCCGGGCGGCTGGCTGGTCACTGAGGATCTCGTGCTGTCCCCGGTCGACTCGTCACCGCACGACGGATTCCGGCACGCCTTCGAGGCGATCGGCCAGGCGATGGCGTCGTCGATCGGGTCGGACCTGCGGTGGGGGCGAACGCTGCCGGCGCCGCTGACCCGGGCGGGCCTGGTCGACACCGGTCTGCACGCCACGTACTACCCGGTTGGCGGCTCCAACGAGATCGGGCGCCTGTGGCGTGCGACGTTCGGCCAGTCCGCCGACTACCTCGTCGACAGCGGCCTGCTCACCCGTGCCGATCTCGACTCGGCCCTGGCCCTGCTCGCCGATCCCGACTTCCTCGACCTCGGGCCCAGCATCATCGCTGCCTGGGGCCGGCGCCCCCGGCCTGAGCTTCCGGGCGCGGGAACTCCCGCCCTTCCGTCTCTGTCCTCCGTCTCCGCGACGACCATCTGACCGAACACCGTCGACCACCCGTGAGGTACTCCCGTGACCACTCCGCGTTTCGGTGTCACCCTTCCTCTGCCCGGCATCCCGCTGCGGGACCATCGACGCATCGTCACGGGACTCGCTGACGCCGGCTACAGCGACGTGTGGACGGCCGAAGGCGGCGGCGTCGACGCGTTCACCCCGCTCGCGGTCGCCGCCGCCTGGGATCCCCGGGTGCGCCTGGCGAGCGCGATCGTGCCCGTCCACACCCGCGGCCCGGCGGTGCTCGCCCAGACCGCGGCGACCCTGGCCGATCTGACGTTCGGCGGGCTTGTCCTCGGCATCGGTTCGTCGGTGCCCGCCCACGTGACCGACCTCAACGGCATCCCGTTCGACGAGCCCTTCCGTCGGACCCGGGACACGCTTCGTTTCCTCACCCGGGCGCTGCGCGGCGAGGTGGTCTCCGGCGCCTTCGACACGTTCGCGATCCGCGGCTTCGTCCTACCGAATCCTCCGATCGAGACGCCGAAGGTCATCCTGGGAGCGATGCGGCCCGGCATGCTCAAGCTCGGCTTCACCGAGGGGGACGGTGCCGTCACCAATCTGCTGTCCCCCGAAGATCTGATCAAGGTCCGTGCCGCCGTCGGACCGCAGCCAGCGGGCAAGGAGCTGGTGGTGAAGGTCTTCGTGAGCCCGAACGCCGATCCGAACGTCGCCCGCCGCGACAGCCGGCCGTTCCTCACCTGGATCCTCAACCAGACCCCTTACCACGCCTTCCACGAATGGCTCGGCAACGGCGAACGGCTCGCCGAGTCCCACGAGCGATGGACCGCCGGGGACCAGCGTGGTGCCGCCCGGGCGCTACCCGACGAGGTCATCGACGCCCTGTTCATCCACGGCACGCCCGAGCAGTGCCGCGACCAGATCGCCGCATATGTGCAGCCCGGGGTCACCGCGGTCCAGCTCTACGTCCGCCTGACTCCGTCCTTCCTGCTCGGAGCGTGGGACACCGCCGGATCGACCGGATCGACCGGATCAGCCGGATCAACTGGATCGGCTGGCGGGGGAGAGCAGGACCTGGCCGAGCGGGTCCTCGGCCTGCTGAGCACGCTGCGCCCCCGCATCCCCACGCCGGCTGGCATCGGCTGATCGACCTCGCCGGACGGACCGCGCCGGTTTCCCGACCACGGGCCGCGCCGCTACCGACCAGGGCCACCGGGGCCGCTACCTGACCACGGCCACCGGGCAGTGCGCGTGCAGGACGCACTGGTGGCTCACCGAACCGAGAAGCAGTTCGGCGAAGCCGCCGTGCCCGCGGCTGCCGACCACGAGCAGCTGCGCGTCAGCCGAGGCCCGCAGCAGCGCATGGGCGGGGCCATCGACGACGGTCTCCTTCCTGACGGGGATGGGCAGCCCGCCGGCGTGCTCGGTGACGATCGTGGAGACGGCCTGGTCGAGGGTCTGCCGGGCCTGCTCCGCCAGCGCCGATCCGATATCGGCGTAGCTCCCCGGGTAGATCGGGATGTCCAGGTGCCAGGCGTGCACGACGTGCAGGGCGCTCTTGCGGAGCATCGCCGCCTCGACGGCCCACCGTAGTGCCGTGAGCGAGGGGGCCGAGCCGTCCACGCCGACGACCACCGGCCGGTCGTCGATGCCGACGGGCTGGTGCGCGCCGCCGCTCGCCATATCGCGGTCATGCTTTCCGGACCGGTGCCTGCCGGATCCGGCGGCCGGGGCGACCGGCCGTACCACGACGACCGGCAGGGAGGCATGGTGCACCACACCCTGGCTCACCGAGCCGCTCACCAGCCGGTGCAGGGCCCCGTGACCGCGCTCGCCGACGACGATCATCCGCGCGTCGGCCGCGGCCCGCAGCAGCTCCGGGACGGGACTGCCCTCCTCGACCCGCCGGATGATCCGCACTGTCGGATCGCTGACCCGGGCGGCGGTCAGCGCGGTGTCCAGAACCCGCGTGGCGGCGTGCGCCAGACCCTCGCGGTCGGCGTTCGCCGCGGTCTCGAAGACCGGCCGCGGTTCGCCCATGACGTCCCATACCAGTACCGCGATCACCGGGACCAGGCGCCGGGCGGCCTCGTCGCAGGCCCACCGGATCGCGGCGACGGACGCGGGTGAACCGTCGACCCCGACGACGATCCCACCGGCGGCGGACTCCGCGTCCGCCGCCTCGACGGCCTGCCCGGCGGGGCGCGCGTACCCCGCGGTGTCCGACTGTGCCTCGGTGCCCGACATCCCTATCACCCTCTCGCCGTGCTGCTCCCCGTCACTGCCATGGTTCCGCCTGAAGGTGACCCCCGCGACGTGACGCGCGGGGTGAGCCGGTGGGGCCTGCGGCCGGTCATGACCCTGCCGGATGGCCCGCGGCCTGAGGCCAGAGAGGTGGCCTGAGGCCGCAGAGGTGGTTGGTCGACGGAGCGCCGGGTGGTGTGCCGGCCGTCAGCGGCCGATGGTGCGGTGCAGGAACGCCAGAACGACGCCCATCCGCTCCCGGGCCGGGAAGGCACCGCCGCGGCCGGCGCCCGGCACGATCGTCACGTCCACCGCCGGCGCTCCGGCGGCGCGCAGCGCGTGGGCGAGTTCCAGCGACTGCTGGTGGGGGACCGTGCAGTCCGCGTCCCCGTGCTCGATCAGGAACGGCGGCAGCGGCCCGCGGCTCAGGTAGTTCAGGGGGCTCGCCACCCGGACCAGCTGGGGCACGGCCGTCACGGTGCGGCCGAGGAACCGCGACTCCGGCGAGTGGGGCTGGTCGTGCTGGGCGTCAGCCACGGTGCACCGCTCGTTCGCGCGCAGCTGGGCGTCCATCGAGGCGAAGTTCACCGGGCCGTAGAAGTCGACGACGGCCTGGACGTCGCTGGACACCCCGGGATTGCCGAGCCCCGGGTCGTCGAACATCGCCACGCCGCTCGTCGTGCCCAGCATCACCGCGAGGTAGGCCCCGGCCGACGCGTCGGTCGCGGCGATGCGGGAGGGGTCCAGGCCATAGGTGCCCGCGTGGGCCCGCAGCCAGCGGACGGACGCCTTCACGTCCTGGACCGCGGCCGGGAACTTCGCCTCCCCGGACAGCCGGTAGTTCAAGCTGGCGACGGCGTACCCGGCGTGGACGAGTGCTCGGACCACCGGCAGGTCGTCCCGCTTGTCGCCGAGCATGAACGCGCCACCGTGGATCGTGAGTACCATCGGCAGGACCGTCCCGGGGGTCACCTGGGCCCCTTCGGCACCTGCCGTCGGGGCCGGCGGGGAGGGACGGTAGAGATCCAGCCGCTGTGCCGGCGAGACCGGCGCGTAGGGCACGTCCCGCAGGACCCACATGCCGCCGGACTCCTCGGGCGTGCCGGCCTGCGCGGGTGCGCTGTTCGGGCCACCCGGGCCCGACGCTGTCGGCGACGCGGGGCGAGGGGCGGAGCCGTGCCGGGAGCACGCGGCCAGGCCCAGGCCGAGCGCGAGCATGCTGCCGGTGGCGGCGGCGAGGAATCGGTGCTGGGCGGAGCGGATGATGACAATTCTCCCTTCCGGAGGGCCGTCCGCGGGACGGGGATCGGCCGGGCAGGGATCGGCCGGGTAGGGGTCAGCGGGGACGGAACTCTCGCCTCCGCCAGTCATCATGCCCTGCCGCTCTAACCGCCCCGAACATCCGATCGCATGATGAATCCCTTGATCTTGGCGTTTGCCGATATTCTGGGCGGACGGCCCCGGGTGTTGTCCGTTCGGGACACCCGGATCGCGGCCGGAGCCCGGAGCCCGGAGCCGGGGCGGGTGCGGGTGTTGGTGACGGGTGGCAGATGTGACCAGCGCCACACGGTGCGGGGAGCTGGCATTTG
>NZ_CDWRCM010000111.1:10097-13650 GCF_977927585.1 Frankia sp. CcWB2
TACTGTTTCTCTGGTCAGGGTAATGTTCATTGCGTCTTCTCCTCGGCGTCGCGGCCATGCGCGTCGACTCCGGAGAAGCGTCCGAGACGGAAGGGTGAAGACCGATTTCCCCGCCGAGTGGCGCCGGGCGTGGCCGGCCCCGGGACGATGCCCGGGAGCGGGCGATCCTGGACGCCGCGCTGGAACTGCTCGTCGAGGTCGGGTATGAGCGGATGAGCATGGTCGCCGTCGCGGCCCGGGCCCGGGCCAGCAAGGCGACGATCTACCGCCGATGGTCGTGCAAGGACGAGATGGTCGTGGAGGCCCTGCGGCGGCATGGTCCCGGCGACCGCGTCCCGGCTGACACCGGGTGCCTGCGGGACGACCTGGCCGCCGAGGTGCGCCTCATGGTCGACACGATTACCGGTCCCGACGGTGCGCTGCTCATTGGCGTGCTCCGGGCCGCGAGCGAGTCCCCGCGGCTGGCTGCGGTCATGCAGGCCAACATCCTGCAGAACAAGGCGAAGATCGGCCGCTGCATGTTCGCTCGGGCCTCGCAACGGGGGGAGATCTCTGCGTCGGCCGATTTCGACGTGATCATGGAGATCGTCATGGCGATGATTTTCTGTCGCCTGCTCGTCACCGGTGAGCCGCTCGACGGCGCGTTCGTCGATCATATGGTGGACGACGTGCTCATGCCGTTACTGGCTGGCCGGCCCGGAACGACACTCCGGCCCGGAACACCCCCGTCCGGGGCCAACTCGAACACCTGAGCTATTCTCGGCTCGAACGCTCGTTCGATAGCCCTGTCCCTGCCACCGTCGCGTCACCGACGCCGCCACGGACCGCCCGGTCCCGGGGCGCCGTCCACCGGCACCATCCCCACCGCACCGGGTCGCCTCGCGCGAACTCGTGGCGTTCGTTCGTCCCCGTTTCAGGTCCGATCGGCTAGGAGCTTCCCTGTGACCACAACCCTCGACCACCAGGCGGAGGACCGTCCGGTGGACGCGGCGGACGGCTCGCCCGATCCACGGCGCTGGCTCGCGCTCTGGATCATCGCTGTCGCGCAGCTCATGGTCGTCCTCGACGCCTCGATCGTGAACATCGCGATCCCGCACGCGCAGGCCGATCTCGACATCTCCACCGCGAACCGGCAATGGATCGTCACCGCGTACACCGTGGCCTTCGGCGGTCTGCTGCTGCTCGGCGGGCGCGTCGCCGACTACCTGGGGCGCAAGCGGGCCTTCAGCTGGGGACTCCTCGGTTTCGCGCTGGCCTCGGCGCTGGGCGGCCTGGCCCCGAACGCCGGCCTGCTGTTCGCCGCGCGGGCGCTGCAGGGTGCGTTCGCGGCCCTGCTCGCGCCGGCCGCGCTGTCGCTGATCACCGTCGCCTTCACTGAAAGCCGCGAGCGGGCGAAGGCGTTCGGCGTGTACGGAGCGATCTCCGGTGGTGGCGCCGCGATCGGTCTTATCGTCGGCGGCCTGCTCACCGAGTACGCCTCCTGGCGGTGGTGCCTGCTGGTGAACGTGCCGATCGCGCTCATCACCGCGGCTCTCGCGCTACCCGTGGTGCGCGAGAGCCGGGCGCAGGGCAAGGCCCGCTACGACCTGCCCGGCGCGGTGACGGTGACCGCGGGCCTGGTGGCCTTGGTCTACGGCTTCACCGTGGCCGCCGAGGACGGCTGGGGCGACGCCCGCACCATCGGGCTGCTGGTCGGTGCGGTCGTGCTGCTCGCGGCCTTCGTCGTCATCGAGTCCCGCACCAGCGCGCCGCTGCTGCCGCTACGGGTGCCGTGGGAGCGCAACCGCGGCGGCTCGTTCCTGGCCTCGCTGCTGACCGGGGCCGGCCTGTTCGCGATGTTCCTGTTCCTGACGTACTACTTCCAGCAGACGCTCGGCTACGGCGCCCTGAAGACCGGCTTCGCGTTCCTGCCGTTCAGCGGCGGGATCATCGTCTCCGCGGGGCTGGCCAGCCAGCTCCTGCCGCGCGCCGGGCCCCGGGTACTCGCCGGCGCCGGCACGACGCTCGCGGCGGTCGGGATGGCGCTGCTCCTCGCGATCGGGACGGATTCGAGCTACGTCGTGCACATCCTTCCCTCCGAGCTGCTGATCAGCATCGGCATGGGCTTCTCGTTCGTGCCCCTGTCGAACCTCGCGCTGATCGGGGTCGCCCCGCACGACGCGGGGGTGGCCAGCGCGCTGGCCAATACGACGCAGCAGATCGGCGGGTCGCTGGGCACCGCGTTGCTCAACACCGTCTACGCGACGGCCGTCACCAACTACCTGGCCGATCACGGGCGGGGTGGGAAGGCCCTCCTTGACCAGGCGCAGATCGAGGGCTACACCACGGCGTTCCTGTGGGGAGCCATCCTCATCGCGCTCGCTGCGGTGGTGATCATCGTGCTCATCCGAGCCGGGCGGGAGTCGACCGCCGACGTCGAGGTCGTCCCCGCGCACGCCGGCTGACCCGTCCGCGCGGCACCCCGTCCGCGCACCCCTTCCTCGTCCGTCCGGGACAGGCCAGGAAGGGCCGCGGGGCGCTGGGGGCGCTGGGGTGGTGATCGGAAATCCTACAGTTCGGATTCCCCGGCCAGCATCGCCCGGGAGCTGAGCCGGAAACCGATGGTCCCGTCCACGATTTTTCGAATCACGGTGGCTTTCGGATCCCTGCCGCCGACCCCGTCGACACCCAGGGCGCCCGCCAGGGCCCGTAGCTGCGGGACCGGGATCCGGCCCAGGGCGGCCAGGTGCTCCCGGGCTTCCTCCCGGCTCGCGGCGGCGACCAGTGTCGCGTGCAGCTTCTCGACGTCCACGGACGCCGGGAGCCGGGAGCCGTCCGCCGCGGCACGACCGCCCGGGTCTGCTGCCGTAGCCGTAGCCGTAGCCGTGGGTGTGGCCGTGGCCGCGGGGACGACCGCGAGCCGCGCCCGACCCGCCATGAGATCGTCGAGCTGCCGGACGTCCAGGGTGGCGAGCAGATCGGACGCCTGGCGCAGGAGAACGGCCCCGAGACGGGCCGTATCCCGACCCGGGTGGCTGGCGGGCCGACTGTCAGGAGCCATGGTTCGCCGTCCGGATGCGTTTGAGGAACTCCTCGACCAGGCTCTGCAGTTCCCAGGCGAGTTCCCGGCTGAGCTGCTCGGTGAGAATGGCGGGGAGCTGGGCGCGGGCCGCGCCGGCGAAGTGCTTGTTGCTCTCCCGGAGCATCGCCTCGAAGACGGGCAGCCCAAGGCTTCTGGTCTGCGCTATGTAGGGCCGCAGCGCCGAAACGGGCTGACCACCGTAGTACTGGACCATCGTGAAGACGACGCCCAGAATCATCGGTTCCAGTTTCTTCACGGCCGGCCGGAGGTCGGCCTGCAGATCAGCGACCTGGTTGAACTCCCAGGTGGACCGGCGCAGCCGGGACTGCAGGTGATCGATTCCGAGGGTGGACAGCTCGTCCGGGCGGGCCGGGATGAGCAGCTGGTCGCTGGCCGCCACGGCGGACCTCGTGATGACGCCGAAGTTCGGCGGGCAGTCGATGAGCACCAGATCGTAGAGCCGCCCGGGCAGGGTGGCAAGCCCGGCCGCGA
>NZ_CDWRCM010000111.1:13746-14536 GCF_977927585.1 Frankia sp. CcWB2
GACGCAGATAGACGTCGAAGTAGTGGCGTGTCGACCGGTGGATCTGTGCCCCACCCAACCGCGCGGCGAGATCCATCTCGACGTCGCCGAGGGCAAGATGGGACGCGGTCAGGTCGAGCCGGCCACCGCCATGCGCGATGCGGGAGTTCGCCACCGTGGGGGCGGTGACGAGCGCCTCGAGTCCCGGCACCGGCCCGTCCATCCGCCAGGCTTCGAACCACTGTTTGATGGTCCGGCCCTCGGCGAGGTGCGCCCGCCAGTCCTCCGGCCGGTAGAAGGAGAAGGTGAGGCTCGCCTGCGGATCAAGATCGATCAGAAGAACCCGTTTTCCCCAGCGGGCGATCTCCGCGCCGATGTTCGCCGTCAGAGTGGTCTTTCCGACTCCGCCCTTGTAATTCATGACCGAGACCACTTTCACGGTGTCACCGCTCTTGTGGATGACCGCGATATATTAAGGTAGCCGTCAGGTTGGCTTCGTGGACTTCGATGATGTGTCATCCGGCGGTCCCCCTGTCGCGCACTGGCGCCGTCCGTACGCGTGACCCGCGCCGGCCTTCTTCCTGCCAGCACACCACGTGCCGTTGACGCCATTTCCGGGATCCCCCGGACGGGTGAGTGCCGTGCGTGGACATTTGGCCGCCGATGACCATCGATCGTCCAGCTGATCCCACGTTGGGAGGGCCGTGGGAGAGGCCGTAGGGCAGCCAGCCGCGCACCGGCTCCGGACTGCCGCCACGCCGGGCATGGCCGACTGGTGGGTACACCATGGTCAACTTCAAGCGAAGTGGGA
>NZ_CDWRCM010000112.1:0-1090 GCF_977927585.1 Frankia sp. CcWB2
AAATCCTTTCGTCAAAAAAATCTTCGGCCGGTTCCCGGCTGTTCAGGAACCCATCCGGGCCGGGCTTCGCGGTACCTCGGCACCGAGCGCGTCAGCGGCCGCGAGGGTCGCCCGGCTCGAGGCGAGCAGCTCCGCGGTGACACCGGTGTCGCTGCCGCGGCACATCCGCAGGAAGGCCGCCGCGGCGGCACGATGCCCCTTGTCCTGCGGCCCCTTCCAGGCGGAACGTCCATCGATCACCAGTTCGCGGTAATCGTCGATGCGGACGTGCCGGCTGCCCGCCAGCGCCTCGAGATGCTCCTTACGCACTCCGCGGGGACGGGCGGAACTGTAGGAGATGGCCGACAGGGAACCGTCGGCATGCCGGAGCGTGACCGCCACATCGGGAGCAAGCAACAGCTCGGCCTCCCGCCCGGCAAGCGCCGTCACCATGTCCACGTCGCTGCCGGCGAGCGCGACGCAGGTGTCGACGAAGTGGCAGACCTCGCCGAGCAGCCGGCCACCCTGGACCCGGTCGTTGTACCAGTGGTCGGCCGGCACCGGCCCGGCGGCGATCCGATAGCTCAACGTGAGAGGACCGTCCCGGTCGGCCAGCGCCGCGCGGGCTGCGGTGACCGCCGGAGAAAAACGCCGGTTGTAGCCGACGACAAGCACCCCGCCGCCGGTCGCCGCCGCCTTCTCCACCCGGTTGAGCTCGTCGAGGCTCAGCGCGAGCGGCTTCTCGCACCATACGTGCCGACCGCCTTCCAGGGCCCGGGCGGCGAGGTTGGCATGTGTCTCATGCGGCGTCGCGATGACGACCACGTCGACGTCGTCGTCGTCCAGCACGGCGTCGGCGCCGGCCACCGCCCCGGCGAACCCGTGCCGGTCCGCGAAGGCCCTGGCCGACCGGCCACCGGCGGAGGCCACCGTGACCAACTGGTCGAACCCGGCCGCCCGGAACGCGGGCAGCAGAACCGATCCGGAGAACGTCCCGGCCCCGATCCAGCCGACCCGGCTGCCCCGACGTCCCGCTGGGGCGGATCGCTGGCGGGGCACCCGCGGCCGCGGGCTGACCGACCGGTCCCGGGCCGGGCCCGCGCTGTGCGCC
>NZ_CDWRCM010000112.1:1420-4058 GCF_977927585.1 Frankia sp. CcWB2
GGTCCCGGCCACCGCGGACCCGGCCTGTTCGGGGGCGGCCTGTTCGGGGGCAGCCGACGCCGGGTAGTCGAAACGGATCCCCAGGTACGGCTCGCTACGGGTGGCGACGATCTCGTAGGCCCGCGGCGCCGCGTCGATCGGAAAAGCGTGGGTGACGAGATCATCAACTTGCAGCCGGTCGGCCGCGAGCAGGTCGAGCACGGCCTCCTGGTTGCGTCCCTCGGTCCAGCGGACCTGCCCGGCCGGGTAGTCAACCCCCCAGTCCTCGTAGCCACGCTCGTACCGCCCCGGCCCGTAGGAGCGGGCGAAGCGCAGCGTCAGCTCCTTGTCGTAGAACGGCGCGCGCAGCAGGCCCAGTCCGACGTCACCCACCACGACCAGCTGCGCCCGGTCCCGGGCCAGCGCGGTGGCCCGCATGACCGGTTCCGCCGAGCGACCAGCGGCGCAGATGAGGACCGCGTCGGCACCACGGCCCCGGCTCCAGGCGCGGACCGCGGCGGTGGTGGCCTCGCCGGACTCCCGCAGCGCACGGACACCGCTCGCCCCGGCGGTGACCAACGGAAGATCGGCAAGATCGATGCCGGCGACGTCACATCCGCTGGCGAGCGCGAGCCGGGCGGCGAGCTGACCGACCAGCCCCAGCCCGACGACCACCACCTTCGCCCCGGGGCCCACCTCCGCCAGGCGCAGCCCGTGCAGGGCGATGGAGCCGATCGTGGCGAACGCCGCCGCCCCCGGGTCGGCCCCGTCCGGAACCCGGGCGCAGAGCAGCCCGGGAACAGCCTGGAACTCGGCGTGGTTGGCGCGCCCGGCCCCACCCGTGGCGACGAGGTCACCGGGGCGGATGCGGTCGACCGCGGAGCCCACCTCGACGACGCGACCACATCCGCTGTAGCCGAGGGGGACGTCGGCGCCGAGCCGATCCCGGACCGAACGCGCGGCCGGGATGAGACCGTCGGTCCTCGCCTTCTCCGCGACCTTGCGGACAAGGTCCGGACGGGCCCGCGCCTTGGTCAGCAGCCCAGAGCGGGCGAGCGTGGTAACGGCACGTTCCGTGCCGGCGGACACGATCGTCGCAACGGTCGCCACCAGCACCTCGGTCGGACCGATGACCGGCACGGGAACGTCGACGACGCGCACCGCCCCGCCGGACGCCGCCTGCACCACCTGCTTCACCACACCACCTGCTTCACCGCGCCACCTGCTTCACCGCGCCACCTGCTTCACCGCGTCACTGGGGCGCCGCCGCACCGGCCGACGGTCGGCGCCGGCAGGCGGACTCGCACCCACTCGCGGACCCGTACCGGCGTGTCGGCTCGTACCGGCGTGTCGGCCCGAGTCTTCGGTACGACCGGGGGAAGTGAGGGCGTCGGGGGCGCCCACGCTCGCATCATGCTGCGCAGTGTAGTTGATGCATTACATTCAGCGATGAACATCGGCCTCGCCCATCCGAAGTGTCAGACCCGGAGGAACGGCATGCTCGAAGCGTCGGCCGCCGCGTGCATCGTCACCCTTGCGGCGACCCCGATCGTCATCGTCGGCATGCGCCGGATGGCGGCGATCGACGAGGTCACTGCGCGGTCCTCGCACCAGGTCCCGACCCCGCGTGGCGGCGGTATCGCAGTCGTCCTCGGGCTGTTCGCGGGCATCGGCCTGGCGGTGTGCATCCCTGGGTACGGCGACGCCCGCGACCTGCTGTCGTTGACCATCGGCATCGCCCCGTTCGGCCTGATCGGACTCGTCGAGGACCTCAGCGGCATCACCCCGCTGCGCCGGCTGGCCCTGCACGTCACCGCGGCCGTCGTCGTCGCGGTGACGACGGTGCTCGGGGCGGTGCTCGACGACCCGGTTCCGAGCGGCACAACCGTCCTGCTCGTCACGATCATCGCGCCGATCTGGATCACCGCATTTGTCAACGTCTTCAACTTCATGGACGGCATCAACGGCATCTCGGTGACGACGGCGGTCCTGGCCGGGGCGGCGTTCACGGTGCTCGGAGCCGTCCACCACGTGGACGCGATCACGATCGGCGGTGCTCTCACGGCGGCCGCGGCGCTCGGTTTCGGCCCGTTCAACTTTCCGCGGGCCCACATCTTCCTCGGGGACGTGGGCAGCTATTCGCTGGGAGCCGCGATCGCGGTCCTGGCGGTGCAAGCGGTCCTGGCGGGAATACCGGTGGAGACCGCCGTGGCGCCGACGGCGCTGTATCTGGCCGACACCGCCTGGACCCTGCTACGCCGGGTGCGGGCGAAGGAACAGTGGTACCTGCCCCACCGCACCCATGCCTACCAACGACTCACCACCGCCGGGTGGTCACACACCCGGGTGACCGGGCTGGTTGGCGTCCTGACGGCGGTCCTCGCCGCCTTGGGATTCGCCGCGGACGGACCACTGCCCGTTCGCCTGCTCGCCGACACGGCAGCCGGGCTGGTGCTCCTCGGGTACCTGAACGCTCCACAGCGCGTCGCGGCGAGACGGGACTGCGTCGCGGCGGCCCCGTCCTCCGGCGCGGCGATCCCGTCGCAACGCCGGCTGGCGAACCCGGACAGGACAGACCGGACCGACGGGACCCGGCCACTGGGGGATGCCGGTCGAAGCCACTGATCGGCTCGTACCCCCCCCCCTCCTCCTCCCCCCC
>NZ_CDWRCM010000112.1:4244-8972 GCF_977927585.1 Frankia sp. CcWB2
TCGGCTCGGACCCCCCCCCCCCCCGCGACCGCCAGGCGGCCGACGACGACGGATGACAACGAGGTCGATACGAAGCGCGACACACGCGGTACGACATCGCCCACGTTTAGTCACTCACAGCATACAATGCATTACTCATGGTGAAGGATGTCAAGGGCGACTGGAGGTCGAGGTCGGTGGTCCCCTCTCCTGCCCGGTCGCGCGTCCTGCTGGTGACGCACTACTTCCCCCCGGAGACCGGAGCTCCCCAGTCCCGGTTGTCGGAGACGGCACGCGCGTGGGCGACGAACGGGCTCGACGTCACCGTACTCACCGGCATGCCGAACCACCCGGCGGGCAAGATCCCTGCCGCCTATCGCGGCGCCTGGCTGCGGACCGAGCGGGTCGACGGGTACCGCGTCGTGCGCACCTGGCTCTATGCCACTCCCAACGAGGGGATCACCCGCAAGACCCTCGGCCATCTGTCGTTCATGGTCACCAGCGTCCTGCTCGGCGGCCGGCCCGCCGGCCCGGCCGACGTGGTGGTGGTGTCCTCGCCGACCTTCTTTCCCCTCGGCTCGGCCTGGCTGCTCGCCAGGCTGCGAGGCGCCCGGCTGGTCGTGGAGGTCCGCGACCTGTGGCCGGCCATCTTCGAGCACCTCGGCGTCCTCACCGACCGGCGGGTCCTCGGCATTCTCGAACGCCTCGAACTCGCCGCCTACCGGGCCGCCGACGCCGTTGTCACGGTGACGGAGGGGTTCCGGGAAGACATCGTGCGGCGAGGCATCGCGCCGCACAAGGTGCACGTGATTCCCAACGGCGTGGACCTCCGCCGGTTCCACCCGACGACCGTGGCCTCGGCCGACATCCGGGCCCGGCTGAGCGCCACCGACGGCGACACCCTCGTGCTCTACCTCGGCGCCCACGGCATCTCGCACGGGCTGACCTCGATCGCCGACGCGGCCGCCCGGGTGACCGGCCGGCCGATCCGGTTCGCCTTCGTCGGTGAGGGGGCCGAGAAACGCAGGCTCGTCGGGCACGTCGAGCGCCTGGGACTGGCCAACACGGTGCTGCGCGACGGGGTTGCCCGCGAGGAGGTGCCCGCCGTCGTCGCGGCCGCCGACATCTGCGTCGTCCCGCTGCGGGACGTGCCGATGTTCGACACGTTCATCCCGTCGAAGATGTTCGAGTTCCTCGCCGCGGGCCGCCCGGTGATCGGGGCGGTCCGCGGCGAGGCAGCCCGGATCCTCCTTGCCGCCGGGCAGATGGTCGTGCCCCCCGAGGACCCGGCCGCGCTGGCGGAGGCGATCCTGGCCCTGGCGGCGGACCCGGACCGCCGGGCGCGGATGGCCCGCAGCGGGCGGGCCCACGTCGAGGCCCACTACGATCGCGACGACCTGGCCCGCCGGTACCAGACGCTACTGTTCGGCAACGCACCGTTCCCGGCGACGCCCCCACCGACGACCCTTTCCCCACCGGTACCGGTGCAGGTACCTGCACCTGCACCGGACGTGGTCGCATGAGGTTCCTCGTCACCGGTGGCACCGGTTTCCTCGGAAGCCGGGTGGTCGACCGGGCGCTCGCGGACGGACACCGGGTCGTCGGGCTGGCGCGCAGCGACGCGGCGGCGACAAAGCTGCGCCGACGCGGCGCGGGGACTGTGCGCGGTGACCTCGACGATCCGGCGACGCTGCTCCCGGCATTCCGCGAGGCGAACTGCGAGGCGCTGGTCAACATCGCCTCACTCGGGTTCGGCCATGCGGAGACGATCGTGACCGCCGCCCGTGCGGCCGGCATTCACCGGGCCGTCTTCCTTTCCACCACCGGGATCTTCACTACGCTCGATCCACCCTCGAAGCGGATCCGGGTAGCGGCCGAGGGGACCATCGCGGCGAGCGGGCTGGACTGGACGATCATCCGGCCGACGATGATCTACGGGGGTCCCGACGACCGGAACATGGCCCGGCTGCTGGCGCTGCTCCGGCGCGTTCCGGTGCTGCCGGTCCCCGGCGGGGGGCATCATCTGCAGCAGCCGGTGCACGTCGAGGACCTGGCCCGCACCGTGCTGCGCGCAGCGACGACCGCGGCGGCGATCGGACGCGCCTATGACGTCGCCGGGCCGGAGGCATTGACGTTCCGGCAGGTCGTGACCACGGCCGGCGCCACCGTCGGCCGACGGGTGATCTGCGTGCCCGTGCCGGTCCGCCCCGTCATCGCCGTGACCCGCGCCTACGAACGGCGGGTGTCCTCGCCAAGGTTGAAGGCCGAACAGATCGCCCGGCTCACCGAGGACAAGGCGTTCTCGATCGACGCGGCCCGCCGCGACCTGGACCATCGTCCGCGGCCATTCGCGGCCGGCATCGCGGCGCAGGCCGCCTCATCACCCGATCGGGTGACCCCCAGCCGCTCTCCCGACCGAACGGAGACCCGGATGTTCCGGATCGACCAGGCCACCCAACTGTTCCAGGACCTCCAACGGATCGCCAGGGTGGCTGGTCCCCCGACGGCGCTGCGCTTTGGTGCCGCCGTGGCCCGGCATGCTCCGACCATCCGCCGGGCGGGCAACCTGAATGCCGCTGACCGGGCAATGGCCGCCAGCGGCCACACCTACCGACCGCTGCCCGGGGTGACGGTCATGTTGCCCGGCACCGCGTTCGGC
Organism: Frankia sp. CcWB2; assembly: GCF_977927585.1. NCBI lineage: Bacteria > Bacillati > Actinomycetota > Actinomycetes > Frankiales > Frankiaceae > Frankia > Frankia sp. CcWB2. The sequence goes on from NZ_CDWRCM010000112.1 coordinate 6,883, forward strand.
GGCGCGCGCGAGATGTACTGCCGCGGCGTCTACCACGCCCTCCCCGGGTACGCGCCGGCGGCCGGCGAGGTCGTCGTCGACCTCGGCGCGAACCAGGGCCTGTTCTCGGTGCTCGCGGCGCGAGCGGGCGCCGATGTGATTGCCGTCGAGGCGCAGCGCGGGTTCGCCCCCGCCTTCGTCAACCATGCCGCCGGCAACGGTGTGTCGAACCACATCCAACTGCTCCACGCCATGGTCGGTCCGACCGCCGGCGTGTTCGCCGATCCGCGGGCCCGCCGGAACGCGACGCACTGGGACGGAGACGTCGACGTCCTCACCATGGCAGAGGTGTTCGAGGCCGGCGGGGTCGACCAGGTCGACCTCGTCAAGCTGGACATCGAAGGCTCCGAGTTCGCCCTGTTCGACGAGCCCGGATGGCTGGACGCGGTTGGTCGGATCGTGATGGAGGTGCACACCGGGTTCGGCGATCCCCGTACGCTCGACGACCTGCTGGTCCGGCACGGCTTCGAGGTCACTCTGCTCGGTAACGACCTGGTGCCGACTGCCCATCTGGGCGACGCGGCGTCGGGTTACCTCTACGCCCGCCGGACCCGATCGACGACCCGGGCCATCCGCAGGCCCGCCGAGCCCGACGGTCGCCCGGTGCCGGTACCCGGCAGCCGCCCGTCATCCGAGCCCGGTTTCGTCGACGACCCCGCACCGCGGGGTGTCTCGGCGTGAGGCCGATGTCCAGCACCCGCCCGACCCTGGTCGACTGTGCCGGTGCCCGGATGGGCGGGGCGTTGCGGTTCCTGACCGAACTGGACGGTTACCTGAGCCTTCGGCCGGGCCTGCAGGTCCACCTGGTCGGCCGAGATCGCCGGATCGGACCGGGCTGGCTCGCCCGCCGGGAGCGGCCTGGGCGGTACGCGCGCGCGATCGCCCTCAACAACGTCGGCTTCCTCGCGACCCGCGGCGAACGATGGGTCCTGCTGCGCAACGTGCTGCACTTCCTGCCGGCGGAGGAGGCCCGACGGCTACCCGGCGGCCTGCCCGACGGCGTGGCCCGGACAGCACGTCTCGTGCGGCTGTTCGCCCGTCGTGCGGACGTGGTCGTCGTACCGACGACCACAATGGCGGACCGGGTTCTCACCATGCTTCCGAGCCTGTCCGCCAGGCTGGTGGTCCGGCCCCATCCGCTGTCCCCCGATCCGACCCTTCCCCGGGCCCGTACGCCGGGCCGGTTTCTGTGTCCCGTGTTGTTCGCGCCGTTCAAACCGATGGGGCGCCTGCTCCGCATGGTCGATGCCGCCGCGACCCGGCTTCAGGAGGAGATCGGAGCCCACCTCGCGATCATGGTCACCGCGACCGATCGCGAGGCCCACGAACACGGCTTGTCCCACTGTCGGACGCTGCGGTTCGTGGGCCGGCTGACGCTGGCCGAGCTGCGGGCCCACCAACGCGATGCCGGCGCGTTGCTGCAGCCGACGACGATGGAGTCCTTCGGCTACCCGCTCGCCGAGGCACGGCTCGCCGGGATACCCGTCATCGCCCGCGACACCTCGCACAACCGCGAGGTGGCCGGCCCGGTTCTGGTGCCGTACTCCCGGGAGTCGGCGGATGACCTCGCCGTGGCGCTGCGCACGGCGCTCACGTTCACGCCACGGCCCGAGACGGGAAACCCCTTCGATCCGACGCGTTACTTCGACTGGTTGCTCGATGCAGGAGAGAGCTCACCATGACGACGCAGACCCACCGAATCCCGCCGCGCCAGGGCCCATCGTTCCCCGCGGCACCAGCGGCACCAACGGCAGCACCAGAACCGGTAACGCCAGAACCGGCAGCACCAGAACCGGCAGCGACGCGAACCCCACGCCGAGCGAACTGGCCGACCCCCTATGACACCGCCGGTACCACCGGCCCAGCCGGTGCCGCCGGTCCCTCCCCCGCCGGATCGGCACAGCCACAGCCGGCGCCGGGATCGGTTCCCCTCACCGCAATCATCCTCGCCCACAACGAGGCACCGAACATCATCCGGGCGATCAGGTCCGTCGGTTGGTGTCGACAGGTCGTCGTCGTGGACTCGGGTTCCACCGACGGCACCGCGGATC
>NZ_CDWRCM010000112.1:9187-9980 GCF_977927585.1 Frankia sp. CcWB2
GGCCGCTGGATCGCGCACTGCGGGTGGTATGCGAACAGCTGGCAGGCGCGGCTGCTCGATCGGCGGGTGGCGTACTTCGACGACGCCGTCACCTACAGCGAACGGGCCGTGGTCACCGGTGAGGTCGGACGGCTGTCCGCCGACCTGATCGACGAGGACCACAAAGGACTCGCCGCCTGGCTGCGCAAGCACGTGCGCTACGCCGAGCTGGAGGCGGCGCGCCGCGTGACGCAGCCCGCTGCCCGGGAGCGGTTGGCGCGGGTCCGCGAGGAGGTGCGCCGGCCCACCGGGTCAACCCGACCGCTCACGCGGACCATCGCGAGGGACGTGATCTTCCCGCTGGTTCCGGCCAAGCCGGCGGTCCTCTTCTGCTACATGTACCTGCTGCGGAGCGGATGGCGGGACGGGCGGCAAGGGCTGCTGTTCTGTCTCTACTACGCCTGGTACGAGCTCACGATCGGCGCACTGACCCGGTCTGTTCACCGGTGACCGCGTCGGTTCCGCTCGGTCGCTACCTGCGCACCACCGCGGGGCTGCGACCGGTCCAGCTCGGCGCCCGTGTCCGGCTGCGCGGGCAACGGGCCATCCTGAGCCGCCACCCGGGCCTGGGCGAGATGCTGCTGCGCGGCAGGCCGCCAGCGGAATCCTGGCCGATCGGGTTCCTGCCGTTCGACGGCAGATGCCCGCCGGCTCGGCCGATGTTCGACGAGATCGTCGCGGGCCGCCTCACCCTGCTCGGCCACTCCCGCGATCTATGTCCCCCGGACTCCAGCACCCCCGCGACCGGCACCCC
>NZ_CDWRCM010000112.1:10324-15163 GCF_977927585.1 Frankia sp. CcWB2
CGCGCCCCCCACCCCCACGACCGCCACCCCCACGGGGGCCGGCGCCGCCGCGGCCCCAGCCCGATGGGACTGGAGGCAGGCCGACGCTCCGCTGCTGTGGCGCTACCATCTGCACTACTGGGACTGGGCATGGGCATTCACCACCGAGGCTGTTCAGGGGCCGGCGATGTTCGCCCGGCTGTATCTGGCCTGGCGGACCTCGGTGGCCCTAGGCGATCCGGTTGCCTGGTCGCCCTATGTCGTGTCGCTCCGGGCCTGGACGCTGTGTGCCTTGTGGCCCCGGCTCGCGCGGGGAACGCCCGCCGAGATGGCGGTCCTCGCCGACCTCGGCGTCTGCCGGTCCTTCCTGCGCACTCATCTGGAGACCGACGTCGGCGGGAACCACCTGCTGAAGAACTACAAGGCACTGATCGGGCTGGCGGTCGCCGATGACGACGCCCGCGGCCGCCGACGATGGGTCGACGCGCTGCTGCGCGAGCTCGATCGGCAGGTCCTCAGCGACGGTGGACACTACGAACGCTCCCCTACCTATCACTGTCAGGTGCTGGCCGACCTCGACGACGTCGCCGGGCTGCTCACCGCGGCGGGCCACGCGGTGCCCGGCGCACTGCTCGACGCGGCCGGCAGGATGCGGGCCTGGCTGACGGCCGTGCTCGGACCGGACGGTATGGTTCCCACGCTCAACGACGGATTCGCGGTGCCCGCCGAGGCCCTGCGGCTGCTTCTCCCGGCTCCGGTGAGATCGACGCCGATCTCCGTCCAGGGTCCGGGTCCGGGTCCGATCCCAATCCCGGCACCGCGCCCGGCCGAGATGCCGACCTCGACGCCGCAGCCGACCGTGGGGACCGCGCACCGTCCGCGGACGCCCGCATCTGACCAGACCGGCGGCCTTCTGCTGGTCGACAGCGGTCTCGCCGTGCTGACGGCGGGACCGTGGCATCTGCTCGCCGACGTGGGCCTGCCCTGTCCCGAGGACCTTCCGGCCCACGCCCACGCCGACACCCTCGCGTTTCTGCTCTGGCACGACGGCCGGCCGCTCCTGGTGGATACCGGGACCTCGACCTACGCCCCCGGACCGGACCGGGACGCCGAACGTGGTACCGCCGCCCACTCGACCGTCATCGTCGATCACGCCGACTCGACCGAGGTCTGGGGCGCGTTCCGGGCGGGCCGCCGGGCCCGTCCCACTCTTGTCACGATGCGCCACCACGAGAACGTGGCGACGTTGGCCGCCGGCCATGATGGCTACCGCCACCTTCCGGGGCGACCCGTGCACTGGCGGACGTGGCGACTCGACCCGAGTGGGTTGTCCGTCGACGATCGGATCACCGGGGAGGGCCGCCACCACGTCGAGGTGCTGTTCCACTTCGCCCCCGGGGTGTCCGTCACCGCCGCGGCGGTCGATACCAGGCAAACCAGTACCGCTTCGAGCGGGACCACTTCGAGCGGGACCAGCCGGAACGCGGCCACCCGGAGCGGGGCCACGGAGGCGCTCACGGTGAGCACGTCCCAGGGACGGCTGGTCCTGCGGGCCGGCGGACCGGGGCGGTGGGTGGTGCGCTCCACCCGCCGGGCGGTCGGATGGAGCCGTACGGTGCCGGCGTACACCGCCGCGTACGTGATCGATACCGAGCTGCCTGTCGCGGTACGCACCACGGTCGTCCACGAGGTCCGCTCCGGCAACCTGCGCTCCGGCGACTTGCGCTCCGGCGACACGGAATCGTCGCCCGCCCGCCTCTGACGCACACCCGGACCTGACCCACCCCGGTCACACCGCATCACCACGAAACCGAACAAACTGCCCGACAGGAGAACACCGTGCCGACCCTGTCCGCCCTACGCCCTTTCGCGGAACGGCTCACCCACCATCTGGTGGTGGCCCGCCGCCTGCCGCCGCCCTTCCAGGCGACGCGCATCTACGTCTCTTCCGAGGCGGGTCTGAAGTATCTGCGCCCCAGTCTCGCCGCCGTCGATCCGGTCCTGACCGACCTGGTCGGCGAGGTCGTGCGCCCCGGCCACGTGGTCTGGGACATCGGCGCGAACGTGGGACTGTTCGCCTTCGCCGCCGCGTCCGCCGCGACGTCGTCCGGCACGGTCGTCGCGGTCGAGCCCGACACCTGGCTGGTCGGGATGTTGCGCCGGTCGCAGACACGGTCACCACGCCGCGGCGGATCATCGGCCACCGATGGCCGTGCCACGGTGAAGATCCTGCCCGCCGCGGTCGGCGCGGCCCCGGGGATCAGCACGTTCCACATCGCGAGTCGCAACCGCGCGACCAGCCATCTGGACGGATTCGGCAGCAGCCAGACCGGCGGCACCCGCGCGGCGCAGCTCGTGCCGACCTTTACCCTGGACGGCCTGCTCTCCCATTTCCCGGCACCGGACGTCGTGAAAATCGACGTGGAGGGGGCCGAGCACGCGGTCCTCAGCGGTGGGCGCCGGCTTCTGGGCGACATCCGCCCGACCGTGATCTGCGAGGTCACCGGACGCAACGCCGAGGCCGTCGGCGACCTGCTGCGCGGGCACGGGTACCGCATCGTCGACGCGGAGGTTCCGCCGCCGGCTCGGCGATTCCTGACGGCGGCACCCTGGTCCACGTTGGCCGTGCCGGACGTCCCGCCCGCCACCGCGCGACCCGCGTCCGGGCAGGTTCCCGAACCCCTGGTGCGCGCATGAGGACCACGGCGGTCATCGTCCACTGGGGGCCGACCGCGCCGACGATGGATCTGGCCGCGCAACTGGCGGCGATACCTCGGATCAGCGAGGTCGTCGTGGTGGCGAACGATCTGCGAGGACGGCCCGACGGCCTCGGGGAGGAGACGGCCTGGCTCATCCCCCCCGGCAACCTCGGTTTCGGCGGCGGCTTCCGGCACGCGTGTGACGCCTATCCAGCCACCGACTGCTATCTCCTGCTCAACAATGACGTCCAGCTCGTGCCGGCCACCGTCGACGCCTGTCTGGAACTGCTGTCCCGCCCGGACGTGGGCATCGTCGGACCCACTCTGGTCAACGCCGACGGTCTGCATCCGGGCTTCGCCGGACTCACCCGCGTCTTCACCGTGCCGCGCGCCCGCCGGACCCCCACGGACCACGCCGATGACGTGCCGTGGGTCACCGGCGCGATCACCTTTATCAAGGCCGAGTGTCATCGGCAGGTGCCGATGGCCGTTCGGTACTTCCTGTACTACGAGGACGTGGATCTCTGCCACCGCGCTCAGGCGGCCGGGTGGCGTGTCCTCGTCAGTCCGGCCCAGGCCTGGCACACTGGTGGTGGGACGGTACCCAGCAACGGCTACACCTACTACACGGTGCGCAACCGGCTGTGGTTCGCCCGCCTCCACGGCCGCCCGCGGCAGGTGGCGCTGGTGACCGCCTGGCTGCTCCTGGCGGTGCTGCCCCGGGTCGCCGTGTCCGAGCTGGTGCGCCGGCGCGGAATCGTCCGCGTCCACTGCGGCCTGCGCGGCGTCGTGGACGGTCTCGCCCGCATCCCCGACATCGACCAGACCCTGCCCGGGGAACCCCGGGCGTCCCTGTGGAGTACGTGGACGCGCGAGGCCCGCTCCGTCCCGCGTCCTCGCCCGGCCCGGGACCGGCCGATCGGTCCACCGGACCCCGCGGGGGGAACCGACCGGCGGGAGAAGGCGGCCCGCACGGGGGAGCTCACCCGTCCCGGCTGAGCGTGACCACCACCCCGTGGCGGTCGACCACCTGGAAGCCCAGTCCACGCGCGGCGTCGAGCAGGTCCGCCGCGGTGACGGGCCGTCCCTCGAAGGTCGTGTCGTGCATCTCGAACACCGCTCGACGGCACCGGTCCAGCGCGCCCGGATCCCCCAACAGAAACGACGCCTCCGCACCCTCGATGTCGCTGACGAGGTCGAATTCCGCGATCCTCCTGCGTACCAGCAGGTCCCGAAGCGTGGCCGCCGGAATGGTGACGGTCCGCCGCGACGCGTCGTCCCACAACCGGGAACCGAGGTTGTTCCCGACGAGGGCGAACGCCACCGGGCCCACGGCCTGCGTGATCGCCCTGTTCTCCACGTCCAGGGTGATGTGCCCGGCGTACGCGGCCAGGCGTCGCGTGAGGCCCTCGATGAGGTGAGGGTTTGCCTCCACGCACACCAGCCGCGAGCCGGGGGCCAGCCGCGAGGCGATATGCGCGCTGGTGATGCCCAGACTCGCACCGAGTTCCACGACGGTGCCCGAGGTCGTGAGATGACGGCGGATCATCCGAATCTCGGCCCCTTCGTACAGCCGCCAGAACAGCGCCGCCCGCGCCTGCGGGGTGAAGTCGCGGTCAGCCACGTCGAAACGCAGCCCGTGGTTGGGGACCCGGTTGCGGGTGGCCGCCGCGATGACTGTCCCCACCGCCGGGGACGTCAGGACACCGGCGATCGAGATCTTGGTTCGGTAAAGAACATCACTGGCGTCCATGAGTAGGATCTTTTCCCTTCGTTACGGGCCGGGCACCGCCGTAGGCGAAACGTGCCGTCAGGAACAGCACGGCCAGCTGGATGGGCAACGCCGCGAGGAGGTCCCCCACGCTGCTCTCGGAGTTGACCAATTGGAGGAAGAGCGGAACGAAGATCACGATGTAGCGCAGATCCTTCGCCGGGTCCCACGCCTCGTCGATCAGCCGGAAACCGGCGCCCAGCAGTGCCATGCCGACCAGCAGGGGAAGCAGGCCCCCGTGCAGATAGAGGTCGGTCTGGGGGGAGACGGCGGCCGCGGAGTAGATCCGGGCGTTCCCCGAGAGGTACTGCTGTTTGAACTCGTAGCCGGTGGCCCTGATCGGTTTGTCGGGCCAGACCGCCCGGGGCACGGCGGTCAGGACGGGCCAGG
>NZ_CDWRCM010000113.1:0-437 GCF_977927585.1 Frankia sp. CcWB2
CCGATCACGCGGTGGCAGGGACGCACGAGCAGCAGGGGGTTCGCGCCGACCGCGGCGCCCACGGCCCGCACGTCGCCGCGGGCGGCGCCGGTCCGTTCAGCGAGGCGGCCGTAGCTGGTCGTCGTCCCGTACGGGATGGTCTCCAGCGCCCGCCAGACCCGTTCCTGGAACGCAGTGCCATGGGTGAGGAACTCCAGCTCGAAGACCCGGCGCTCGCCGGCGAAGTACTCCTCGATCTGCCGGGCGGCCTCGGTGAAGGACCTCGGGGCACGCCGCCAGTGCGGCGCCACCGTCACGGCTCCCCTCTGCTCAGGCATGGACAGGGAGCTCAGGGCGATCCCGCCCGCCACGCCGTCCGATTCCTCTCCCACCAGTTCCTCTCCCACCAGCAGCAGCTCGCCCAGCGGGCTGTCCAGGGTCGTGTAGACGGTCATCGG
>NZ_CDWRCM010000113.1:760-2312 GCF_977927585.1 Frankia sp. CcWB2
GGCGTAGGAGCGCCAGGGCCGCCAGGCCGCGGCGTCCGCCAGGGCCGCCCGACCCGCCGCATCCCGGCCCGGGCGGCCACGTCACTCTCCAACAGGACGTCAGGGTCGCCCAGTGCCCGCATCCGGATGTAGCCCGCCGTCCACGCACCGACGCCCCGCAGGAGCAGCAGCTCCTTCTCCGCCTCGTCGCGGTCGACGCCCGAGTCGAGACGGACGGTGCCGTCGGCGAGCGCGGCGCTGAGCGTGCGCAACGTATCGCGCCTGCTCTGTGGCATCCCCAGCTCGGTCAACGACGCCTCGGCGAGGTCGGTGACCCGCGGAAACAGGTGGGTGAGACCACCATCGGGGGTGGGAAGCGGTTCCCCGTACGCGGCAACCAGCGCGTCGCCGAGCCGCCGCCCCGCCGGCACCGAGACCTGCTGGCCCAGTACCGCGCGGACGGCGAGTTCGTGCGCGTCGGCGGCACCGGGCGCGCGTAGGCCCGGCTTGCGCGCGACCAGCACAGCCAGCGCCGGATCCGCCGACAGTCGTTCCACCACGGCGCGCGGGTCGGCGTCCAGGTCGAACAGGCACCGGACCCGCTGCGCCGCGGTGGTCAGATCGCGTAGGTCGGTCAGCAACAGACGGCACTCCAGCCACCCTCCGTTACCCGCCCGTTCGTCGACCTCCGCAACGCCGCTTCCTCTCGGCAGCCGCAGGGTTCGCCGGTACGTTCGCTCACCGGGCCGGCCGACGACCTCCTCGACGCCGTGGATCGCGCGTCGCTGAAGGTAGGCGACGAGTTCGTCGACCGCGTACGGCTCCCGATAACCGAGCCGAAGCACCAGCCCAGCCGCATCCCGGTTGTGACCCGGTACGGCGGACCGGGCCGGAGTCACCGGACGCGCCGGGCGCCCGCCCCGCAGTTCGCTCGGCGTGGCGGCATAGATCATCCTGATGGTGTCGTTGAACTGCCGGACGCTCGCGAACCCGGCCGCGAAGGCGATGCCCGTCGCCGCCAGGTCGGTGGTCTGGAGCAGTACCCGCGCGGTCTGCGCCCGCTGTGCACGGGCCAGCGCGAGTGGTGCCGCGCCCACTTCCGCGTTCATCTGCCGTTGAAGCTGCCGCACGCTGTAGCCCAGGCGCGCCGCGAGCCCCGAGACACCCTCCCGGTCGACCACGCCGTCGCCGATCAGCCGCATCGCACGGCCGACCACGTCGGCGCGAACGTTCCATTCGGCCGAGCCGGGCACCGCGTCGGGACGGCACCGCCGGCACGCCCGGAAGCCCGAGCCCTGCGCCGCCGCGGCCGTCGGAAAGAACCGGACGTTCTCCCGCTTCGGCGTGACGGCTGGACAACTCGGGCGGCAGTAGATGCCGGTGGTGGTGACGGCGAAGAAGAACGCGCCATCGAAGCGCGCGTCCCGGCTGCGCAGCGCCTCGTAGCGGCTCTGGTCCGTCATCACTCCACCTACTCTCGACGAGTCCCGTCTCGCATGCTGGCGGAAATCGGACGTCGTGCCCGTGGGCGCATGGCGGGCGCGGCCATCCCCGGAGACCACACCTATCCGTC
>NZ_CDWRCM010000113.1:2408-5433 GCF_977927585.1 Frankia sp. CcWB2
GTGGAGTCGTCACCTCTGGTTGCGAACGCCATCGGGTTCGACCTACGGTCACATGGGTAATCGGACCGCTACCCAGAGATGATCCGGCTCGACCGTACCCGCGCCCAGGCCCGGTCTCCGCCGCACGGGCGGTGTGCTCCTCCGGACCGGCCCTCCACATCCCCAGGTGGGCGGGGGACCACCGGATCGGCCCATCAGCAGGAGGCATCCATCAGCAGGAGGTAATCGTGGGAAGGGCAGCCGGAAGCGATCCCGACCCGACCGTCCCGACCGTCCCGGTCACCGGGATCACCCACCTGGGCGGCGTCGAACCCGGTCTGGATCTTCTCGGGCTGGACTCCTTCTGCCTGCGCACCCGGCTGGGCCCGGACATCGTCCGCCGGCTGGTCGCCCTCGGCCTGCTCGACGTGCGCGTCGGCCAGGCGGGGCAGTGGTGGCTGCCGGTCTGCGCGGTCGGGCAGGCGGTGCGCATCGAACGGCTGCGCCGCGACCTCGGCATTACCTATGCGGCCACCGACGTCGTGCTGGACCTGCGCGACCGCATCGACGAACTCGAACAGCGCATCCGCGGCCATCGCGACGGCCCCGGCCGTGCCGGCCCCGGCGAGGAGTACCGATGAAGTCGACCAAGCTGACCGAGAGCGCCCAGGACGCGTTGAAGGCGGCCCAGACCAGGGCGATGCGGTTCGGCCACACCGAGATCGACGGGGAACATCTGCTCGCCGCGCTCATCGAGCAGCCGGACGGACTGGTCCCGCGCCTCATGATCGCATCGGGTGGTACCCCACCCGCCCTCACCGGTGCGGTGGAGGCGGAGCTGGAGCGCAGACCGCGGGTGTCCGGGCCGGGGGTCCGACCGGACGAGGTGTACATGACGCAGCGTCTGTCCAGGGCCCTCGACGCCGCCGAACGGGAGACACACCGCCTGGGCGACGAGTACATCTCGGTCGAGCACCTGCTGCTGGCCCTGCTCGAGGAGGGACCCACGACACCGGCCGGCCGGATTCTGCACGAGCAGGGTCTAACCCGGGAACGCCTGCTCATCGCGCTGACCCGGGTGCGCGGAGACCGGCGCATCATCTCCGCCTCGCCGACGGCCACGGACGACGCGCTGGAGAAGTACGGACGCGACCTCGTCACCGACGCCCGCAACGGCCGCCTCGACCCCCTGATCGGGCGGGACGCCGAGATCCGCCGAGTGATCCAGATCCTGTCCCGCCGGACGAAGAACAATCCCGTGCTGCTCGGCGACCCCGGAGTCGGCAAGACCGCGATCGTCGAGGGCCTCGCCGACCGGATCTTCCGCGGGGACGTTCCGGACAGCCTGCGGAACAGGAGGGTGTTCCAGCTCGACCTGGGCGCGCTGGCGGCCGGGACGGCGCACCGCGGTGCGTTCGAGGAACGACTCAAGGCGGTTATGGCCCAGGTCACGGCGTCCGAGGGGCGGATCCTGCTGTTCGTCGACGAACTACACGCCGTCCTGGGGGCGGGTGCCGCCGAGGGGACGACGGATGCCGGCAACGTGCTCAAGCCGCTACTGATCCGCGGCGACCTGCACCTGATCGGGACGACGACACTCGAGGAGTACCGCCGGCAGATCGAGTCCGACCCCGCGTTCGCACGCCAGTTCCAGACAGTCATAATCGATGAACCATCAGTGACGGACACCATCTCTATCCTGCGCGGGCTGCGAGGACGGCTGGAGATCTTCCACGGGGTTCGGATCGCCGACGCGGCACTGGTCTCGGCGGCGGTGCTGTCCCATCGGTACATCAGCGACCGTTTCCTGCCGGACAAGGCGATCGACTTCGTCGACGAGGCGGGCGCCATGCTGCGCACCGACATCGACTCGATGCCGACCGCCCTCGACAAGATCACCCGCAGGGTGGTCCGACTGGAGATCGAGGAGGCCGCGCTCGCGCAGGAATCCGATCCGGCGAGCATCGCCCGGCTGGACCAGCTCCGTGGGGAGCTCGCCGACGTGCGGGCCGCGGCGAACGCGATGCGCGCGCGGTGGGAGGCCGAACGCCAGGCCATTCGGCGAGTCCGGGGGCTGCGGGAGGAGATCGAACAGGCCCGACGGCGGGCCGAGGAGGCCGAACGGGCACACGACCTGGCGACCGCGGCGGAACTGCGCCACACCCGCCTTCCCGAACTGGACCGGCGGCTCGCCGACGAGTCCGAACGGCTCACCCCCCGGCGGGGCGGCCACCGGTTGCTGCGCGAGATTGTGACCGCCGACGAGATCGCCGATCTGGTCTCCCGCTGGACGGGGATCCCGGTGGCCCGGCTCCTCGAGGGGGAACGGGAGAAGCTGCGACGCCTCGACCAGGTCCTGCGCGCCCGGGTCGTCGGACAGGACGAGGCGGTGAGGCTCGTCGCCGACACGGTGCTCCGGGCCCGCGCGGGCATCGGAAACCCGCGCCGCCCGATCGGGTCATTCCTCTTCCTCGGGCCGATGGGGGTCGGGAAGACCGAGCTGGCCCGGGCCCTGGCGACGGCCCTGTTCGACTCCGAGGACAGTCTGATCCGCATCGACCTGGGCGAGTACCAGGAGCGGCACAGCGTCGGCCGGCTACTGGGCGCCCCACCCGGCCAGACCGGGCCCGTCGAGGGCGGGCAGCTCACCGAGGCGGTACGACGCAAGCCCTACGCGGTGGTGCTGTTCGACGAGATCGAGAAGGCACACGCCGACGTCCTCAACGTCCTGCTGCAGGTCCTGGGCGACGGTCGGCTCACCGACGCCCGGGGACGCACCGTCGACTTCCGCGACACCGTCGTCATCCTGGCCTCCGGCGTGGGGTCCGAACGGCTCACGGGCGGTCCGGACGCTGACGGGACGGCCGGACCCGAGGTCCGCGCTCGGATCACGGCCGACCTGCGCCGGGCCTTCCGGCCCGAGTTCCTTCACCAGGTCGACGAAGTCGTGCTGTTCTCCCCGCTGACCCTGCCCGAGATCGAGCGGGTCGTCAACCTGCTGGTGGACGACCTGCGGGCCCGATTGGCGGATCGGCGCATCACCCTG
>NZ_CDWRCM010000113.1:5747-6274 GCF_977927585.1 Frankia sp. CcWB2
CCACGGCGCCCGCCCGCTGCGCCGCTACCTGCAACGCGAGGTGGAGACCCGGATCGGGCGGGAGATGATCGCCGGCGAGGTCGACGACGGTTCCGCGGTGGTCGTCGACCTCGCCGGAGACGCGCTGACGGTCCGGCACGGACGGTCCGGCACGCTCAGCGGTCGCTGAACCCCGGGCGGTCTCCGAACCTCTTGCGGAGGACGGCGAAGTAGAGATCCGGTCGCAGCGGCCGGCCGAACCGTTCGTCGTCGTAGGGGAACGGGCTCGTTCTGGTGGTCAGGACGTATCCGCGCCGCTGATACCAGGCGATCAGTTCGGCCCGTTGGGCGATGACCAGCAGGTCCATCCAGGCCGCGGACCAGGCCGTCACGGCGTGCCGTTCGGCGAGCCGCAGCAGCGTGTCGCCGAGCCCGTTGCCCTGGCGGGTCGGGCTTACCGCGAACATGCCGAAGTAGGACCCGGTCGACGGTGATGCATCCGGGCCACACCGCTCCGCGTCAGCCTGCCCGCGGGTGGTATACTCCGA
>NZ_CDWRCM010000113.1:6814-7251 GCF_977927585.1 Frankia sp. CcWB2
CCTCGGTCACCTCGGTCACCTCGGTCACCTCGGTCACCTCGGTCACCGCGTGCTCCGACCGGGCCGGTGGCTCGACCCATCGTTCCACGTGGCAGCAACCGAGGAGGGTTCCGTCCGGGTCCTGCGCGAGCAGGACCACGCTGTCCGGCGCCGCCAATGCCGCGCCGACCGCGGCGGCGTCGGTGCGCCGCCCGGCGAGCAGGTCGGCCTCGGTGGTCCACCCCGCGCGACTGGGCTCCCCCCGGTACGCGGACTCGACGAGCTCGACGATCGCCGCGACGTCGGCCTTGGTCGCACGGCGGAACGTGAGATCGCCCGGGTAGACGTGGGAAACCGATCGCATCCCCCCATCCTCACAGCTCCAGGAAGTAGTCCCCCGGGAACGCGAGCGAGCGCATGGTGGGTAACGGCCCGGGCGGGACGGGGGAACGGGGAAC
>NZ_CDWRCM010000113.1:7533-9114 GCF_977927585.1 Frankia sp. CcWB2
CGGGGGGACGGGGGCGTCACGGCGGCGGCGAGGCGGGGAAGCACCAGGCCCAGAGGCGCGTCGACCCGGACGGCCGCGCGGCTGTCCCCCCGGGTCGGACCCTGGTTGACGATCGCGACCGGGATGTCGAGCTCCGCCGCACGGAGCACGAACCGGTAGCCGGACATCACCGTCAGCGACGATCCGAGGATCAGCAGCGCCCTGGCCCCCTCGACCAGCCGGAACGCCTCCGCGGCACGGTCGCGCCGAAGAACACCACGTCCGGTTCCAGCTCGTCACCGTCGCACCGGCGGCAGCCCACCATGACGAAGGCGGCGACCATGTCGTCGGGGAGCGTGACATCGCCGTCCGGGTTGCTCTGCGCGGCGCCGACATGGAATCCGGGATTGACCGCCCGCAGACGCTGGTCGAGCTCGAGGCGAGGGCTCACGTCGCCGCAGCCGCGGCATAGCACGCGCGACAGCCTGCCGTGCAAATCGATGACGCGCCGTAAGCCGGCACGCTGGTGCAGGCCGTCGACGTTCTGCGTCACGACACCGGTCACCAGGCCGTCCTGCTCCAACCGGGCCAGTGCACGGTGGCCCGGGTTCGGCTCCGCCCGGGCCACCCGCCGCCACCCGGCATGGCTGCGGGCCCAGTAGCGGTGCCGGGCCGCGGGATCATCGGTGAACTCCTGATAGGTCATCGGGGTGTGATGGCGCAGTGCCCCGTTCGGACCCCGGTAGTCCGGAATACCGGAGTCGGTGGAGATCCCCGCACCGGTCACCACCACGACCCCGCCGGCCGCGGCCAGCGAGCAGAGCCGGTCGAATGCCTCGCCCCCGCCACCCGTCACCTGCTGTCGCGCACCGTCCCTCACACCGTCTATGCTGCCCGATCCGGCCGTGCCCCGGATGCCCGTTCCGCGCCACCGCTCCCCGCCCGTCCGCTCCCCGCCCGTCCGGGGATGGAGCCCGGGGGGAGACGTCCCGGCAGGTTGATGTTTCGGACACCGGCATCGATACGTCGTGTAGTCGTCCTAGCCGTGTGGTGTGATCAGGCCCAGGGTCGTACGGTTGCGGCAAAGCCAGCCTTCCCGAGGGTGGTTACGACGATGGACGGCGAGAACGCACAGGTCGGCACCAGGCACGCCGAGTCGGGGGATGCCCGGCGCCACCCCTCCGACTCAGTCGGCCACGGCAGCTCAGTCGGTCACGGCAGGTCAGCCGCGTCGACCACAACCAGGACCACCGTCAAAACCGTCGGCATGACCGCCGGCACGAGCGCGGGCCGACCGGCCGCGATGGAGGCCGAGCTGGCCTCGGTCCATCCCGGTCCGGCCGCGCCGGTATGTGAGGCGGCCGGGCGCATCGCCCGGTCGGAGGAGACCATCGAGGCGGAGGTCATCCGTCTCTTGCCCGGAGCCCTCGCTGTCGTTCGCACTCCCGCCGGAACGGAGGAGGTGGGCATCGCCTTGGTCGACGCCCATCCCGGAGATGCCGTGCTGGTCCACGCCGGGGAGGCGATCGCCGTTCTCTAGCCCATCCGTTCGTTCGTTCGTCCGGGCCAGGCCCGTCCAGGGCAGGGCAGGGCAGGGCAGGG
>NZ_CDWRCM010000113.1:9385-10168 GCF_977927585.1 Frankia sp. CcWB2
GGCCCGCGGGAGATGCCGAGCCCCGCGGCTGGGACGAGTTCATCCCGCGCCAGGTCGACGATGTGGTGACGGTCACGGACCTGTTGGCGGCGCCTCCCGGCAGCGCGGTACCGACCGCCGCGGGGCCGCGGCGGAACTGGCTGCCCCGCCTGAGCGCGCCACGGCCGAATCCATGGGAGCTGGCCGGTCCGGCGAGCGGTGGCGTCTCGGCGGGACTCGGACCACCCCACACCATCCGGTTCAGCGCCCCCGCCGGTCGGCGGGTGGAAACCGTGAGCGGCCACGGCGAGGCGGAACCGACCCGCATCACCTGGGACAGCTGGGCCGTGCAGGGAGAGCTGCGGTTGAGCGCCGGACTGCAGACCTGGGCACACCAGGCCGGGGGAACCGGAGCACATCGCCTGGTCCGGCTCCGGGCGGAACTGGTGAACACCTCGGGCTGGCATCTTCCGGCCGAGGAAGCGATGGATCACGTCTCCCTCGAGGCGCGCCGCCGACGGCACCGGGAACAGGCGATGCGGCACTCCCTGATCGGCGCGCACCTGCTCCTCGCGACGACCGAGGGCCGATTCGTGTCCCTGGCCTCTCCCCCGACCCGGGCCAGCGAATTCGCGAAGAACTGCGTCAACGACGGCCTCTGGCCCGCGCTCGTGGCCACCACGGACGGCCATGACACCGTGCTCGTCGCGCCGATCGTCCTTCCCGATCATCCACGGCCGGCTCCGGTGGACCACGACGGCGGCAGCTGACCGCCGGCCCGCCATCGGCCTCGGCCGATGAGCC
>NZ_CDWRCM010000113.1:10602-13304 GCF_977927585.1 Frankia sp. CcWB2
GAGGCCGGTCGTCAGCAGCAACAGCAGCGGGAACAGCGAGCGGAACCTACGCGCCGGGAGGATGTCAACATTGTTGATTATCTTGGATCGGACGCGGTGGTCACGTTTCTACGGCGCGTAGAATCTGCTGGGTGCGACTACAGGCGAGGCTGTCCGCGAGACGGCGTACGGCAGTCCCGAGTAGGAGCGGCACCCGGTTCGCCAACCCCACCGGTGCCGCCCGCGCCACCGGTGGTACGGGCGGCACGGGGCCAACCGGCCTCGCCGCGGCGATCAGCCTGGTTGTGGCGCTTGGCCTCGTCGCGGCGCTCGTCCCGGCGGTCCTGCTCGGACTGGCCACCCCCGCATCGGCGCATTCACGCCTGGTCACCAGCACCCCGGTGGCGGACAGCACTCTCACCGCCCCGCCACATGAGATCATCCTGATGTTCAACGAGCCAGTGTCCCCGCGCTACACGAACGTCGCCGTCACAGCGGCCGACGGCGCCAGCGTGACCGCCGGTGCCACCCGCGTCGAGGGCGGCAGCGTCCACCAGGACCTCACCGCTCTCCGCGACGGTCGCTACACGGTGGCCTATCGGGTCGTGTCCGAGGACGGTCATCCGGTCGGCGGCGAGTTCGCCTTCACCGTTGCCGGCGGCACGGCGTCCGCGGGCCAGGAGGGATCCCCGCCCCCGTCCCCGGTCACCACGACGCCGACCCCGGCAGCCACCGCAAGCCCGACCACGGGTGCCGCGCCGGCCCCGTCCGCGGCCGTCACTGCCATCACGGCCGATACGGGATCCGCGGACGGCGGTGACGGTGGCGGTGGCTGGATACTCCCCGTTGTGATCGCCGGTGTCCTCACGCTCGGCGGCGGCACCCTGTTCGCCCTGCGGCGACGTCACTCCGGAGCGCGCTGACCCTATGGACACCCCCGTCACCAGGAAAGACCCCGCCATAACGAACAACTCCACCACGCCCGCAGACCCCATCACGCCCGCGGGTCCGGCCGCTCCTCCGTATGCCGCCGCTCCCACCAGAACCAGCCCCGCCAGCCGCTCCACCTCGGGGGACGGACGGACGGCGGCGGTCGGACGGATGGCGCCCGTCGCCGTCGCGGCCGGATGCGTGGCGCTGGCCCTGACCGTCGGTTTCGGGCCAGGCCCCCTGCGGCTGCCCGGCCTGCCCTCGTCCGGCACGCCCACCTACTGGGCACTGCCGTTCACGCATCTGGTCGGCAAGATCGCCGCCGTGGGGACGATCGGGTGGCTTCTCGCGGCCGCCGTCCTTCTTCCGGCGAAACACGGCCGTTCGGCGCAACGCGGCCGTTCGGCGCAACGCGGTGCGGCCGGCAACGAGTCGCGGGTGGGCATCCTGTCCCCCACGGCCCGGCGGTGCGGCCGGTACGCGGCGAACGCCGCGGCTCTGTGGATGGTGGCCACCCTCGTGGAGCTGCTGTTCACCCTGTCCGAGATCTCCGCGCGCCCGGCCGGCGACGTCCTGGGCGTCTCCTCGCTGCGCTCCTTCGTCTCCACCACCTCCCAGGGCCGGGCACTGCTCGTCGTGGCGGCCCTGGCGGCCGTCATCGCGATGATCGGCCGTACGGTCACGACGACAACCGCGGCCGGGGCCCTGCTCGCTGTCGCGGTCGCCGGCATCGTGCCGCCGATTCTGGTTGGCCACGCCGCCACGTCCGGCGATCATGCGATCGCAGTGGTGGCCCTCGGCGTGCATGTATTCGCGGCCACGGCCTGGGTGGGTGGTCTACTCGGCCTGCTCACCGCGGTGCGGCTGCCGGTGGGCTCGTTCGGCCCGGCGCTGCGCCGGTACAGCCGGTTCGCGGCCGGGGCGGCGGCCGTCACGGCGATCAGCGGGATCGCCGGTGCGGCCCTGCGGCTCGGCGGCTTCACCCCGTTGTGGGACACCCGCTACGGTCTGCTGGTCCTGCTCAAGGCCGCGGGCCTGCTGGCCGCCGTCACGCTCGGTGGTCTGGTGCGCCGCCGGATCGTCGCCGGGCTCGCGGTGAGGACGCCCACCGACCAGACCGGCACCACCGACCAGACCGGCACTGCTCAGACGAACACCCGCCGGACCGGCACCGACGGGACTACCGCGGTCGCTCGTTTCCTGCGCATCGCCGGCGTGGAGCTCACCGTTCTCACGGCCACGGTCGGACTGGCCGTCGGACTGTCCCGCACGGCGCCACCGGTGAACGACGCACTCGTTCCCGACGATCCGACCCAGACGCTGCTCGGATACCCGATGCCCCCACCGATCACCGCCGTGCGGCTCGCCACCGACTGGCGCATCGACTGGGTCTTCCTCGCCGGCGCGGTCACCGCCGCCCTGCTCTACCTCGCCGGCCTGCGCCGGCTACGGGCACGCGGCGCCCCCTGGCCGCTCGGGCGCACCATCGCCTGGCTCGCCGGCCTGCTCGTCGTCGTGGTCGCCACATCGAGCGGACTCGGGCTGTACGGGCCGGTCCTGCTCAGCGTGCACATGAGCCAGCACATGCTGCTCAGCATGCTGGCCCCGATCCCGCTGGTGCTCGGCGCGCCGGTGACCCTGGCGCTGCGGGCGATGCGGCCCGCCACGGCTCCGCACCGCACCGGACCGCGCGAATGGCTGCTGAGAACGCTGCGGTCCTGGCCGGTACGCATCCTGACCCATCCGCTGCTCGTGACGGCAAACTTCGCCGGCAGCCTCTACGTGCTCTACCT
>NZ_CDWRCM010000113.1:13418-16430 GCF_977927585.1 Frankia sp. CcWB2
CAGCTCGCTGCTGTCGACCCTCATGCGCAACCATCTCGGCCACCTGTACATGAACGTGCACTTCCTCGCGGTCGGCGTGCTGTTCTTCGAGCTGCTGATCGGGACCGACCCGCTCCCCCGCCGGCTGCCGCATCCCGGCCGCGTCCTGATGCTGCTGGCCGTCGTCCCGTTCCACGCCTTCCTCGGCCTGACCATCATGAGCACATCGGCCCTGCTCGGCTCAGGCTGGTACGACCGCCTGGTCCGGCCCTGGGGCGTCTCACCGCTCAGCGACCAGCGGACCGCCGGGGGCATCGCCTGGGCGTTCGGCGAGATTCCCACCTTTGTCGTGCTGATCGTGCTGGCCATCCAGTGGTCCCGGCTGGACGAGCGGCAGACGCGGGCCCGGGAGCGGCGCATCGCCGCCGCTGGTGACGTCGACGCCGAACTCGACGCGTACAACGCCTACCTCACCCGGCTCGCCGCCGGCCCGGCCCGGCGCACGCCGTCCGCGGCCACCCCCACTACCGCGACAGCCGCCGCCTCGACAGCAGCCACCTCACGCACGACCTCGCCCACCCCCGGAGACGAGACCATCGCTGAGGCCGAGACCGGTGCTGAGGCCGAGACCTCCGGATAGGCAGGCCGGGAGAGAACCCCGACTACGGCGTCGGCCGCGGGCCGTCGGGACCGGATGCCGCGGCCCTCCCGTCCGGACGGACGACCCCCGGACGGACGACCACCCCCGGACGGGCGACCACCGCGGACCGCGGGCTGTCGGCAGGCGCACCCTCGGCAGGCGCCGCGGGCAGGATCCGCACGTTGCTCTGCGAAATCGGCGGGCGGCGCGCCGCTTCCAGGTCCACCCGCGCGGCCACCACCGTCAGCTGCCGGCGGATGATCGCCCATACGAGTTCGAGCAGGACCGCCGCCACCGCGGCGATGCCGACCGCCGTCCACGGCCCGGTCGTCCCCACCAGGGAGAGCTGGAAGAACTCCTGGCCGGGCGGGATGGCCAGGACCAGCGCGAACGCGACCGCCATGGTCAGCACGAGCGCGATGCGCCACCAGGTGTACGGACGGGCGACGATCGCCAGTGCCCACAGCGCGACTCCGAACAGCGTCAGCGTCGCCATCGAGGTCTCGGTGTCCAGGTCTTGACCATAGAAGTGCGACCGGGCCAGCAGGTAGGACGTCATCGTCGCCGCGGCGACGAGCAACCCGGCGGGAAGGGCGAAGCGCAGCACCCGACCGACGAAGTCCGGCTGCGCCCGTTCGGTGTTCGGCGCCAGCGCCAGGAAGAACGACGGGATGCCGATCGTCAGCGACCCGACGAGCGTGAGATGCCGAGGGAGGAACGGGTACGGCACCTGGGTGATCATAACCACGATCGCGAGCAGGACCGAGTAGACGGTCTTGGTCAGAAACAGGTTCGCGACCCGTTCGATGTTGCCGATGACCCGCCGCCCCTCGGCGACCACCGGCGGCAACGTCGCGAAGCTGTTGTTCAGCAGCACGATCTGGGCGACCGCGCGGGTCGCCTGGCTGCCGGATCCCATCGACACGCCGATGTCGGCGTCCTTGAGCGCCAGGACGTCGTTGACGCCGTCGCCGGTCATCGCGACGACGTGCCCCCGCGACTGCAACGCCGCGACCATCTCCCGCTTCTGCTGCGGGCTGACCCGCCCGAAGATCGAGTGGCTCTCCATGGCGTCGGCGAGCGCGGCCCGGTCGGTCGGCAGCGTGCGGGCGTCAACGGGATCGTCGGCGCCGGGCAGCCCCAGCGAGCGGGCGACCGCGCCGACCGACAGCGCATTGTCCCCCGAGAGGATCTTGGCGGCGACGTTCTGCTCGGCGAAGTACCGCAGGGTATCCGGGGCATCCGCCCGCAGCCGCTGGGCGATGACCACGAGCGCCACCGGGACGACGCCAGTCGGCACCGTCGCCGGGTCCGCCAGTGCGTCCGCCAGCGGCGCGCCGAACCGAGCGAGCAGCAGCACCCGCAGGCCCTGCGCCCCGTACTCGTCCGCGGTGGCGAGCACCCGGTCACCAGCTGCCAGCAGCACATCGGGCGCGCCGAGCAGCCAGGTGCCCTCGGTCCCGTCCGCGGCGGCGAGGGTCGCGCCGCTCCACTTACGCGCCGAGGAGAACGGCGCGTCCGCCCGCACCTGCCAGCCCTGCGGGGCGGGATAGGCATCGATGATCGCCTGCAGGCTCGGATTCGGCCGGCTGTCGGCCGCGCCGAGGGCGCCGAGCACGCTCGGCACGAGGGTGCTCGGCTCTCCGGCCGCACCTGCCCCGGAGGCGGCGCCCGTCTCAGGTACGGCGCCGGCGGTGCCCGGCTCGACGATCCGCAGCTCCACGACGTCCATCGCGGCCTCGGTGAGGGTGCCGGTCTTGTCCAGGCAGACGACGTCGACGCGGGCCAGCCCCTCGATCGCGGGCAGTTCCTGCACCAGGCACTGCCGCCGGCCCAGCCGCACCACGCCGACCGCGAAGGCGACCGACGTGAGCAGCACCAGGCCCTCCGGCACCATCGGCACGAGCCCGGCGACCATCCGGCGGATGGCCTCGGGCAGGTCGTCGTCGTTGACGACCACCTGGCTGATGATCAGCGCGAGGCCGGCCGGAATGATCATCCAGGTGACGACCCGCAGAATGGTGCTGATGCCGCCCCGCAGCTCGGAGTGCACCAGGGTAAACCGACTCGCCTCCTCAGCGAGCCGGGCCGCGTAGGCCTCGCGGCCCACCCGGGTCGCCCGGAACGCCCCCGACCCCGCGACAACGAAGCTGCCCGACATGACGATGTCGCCGGGCTGCTTGTGCACCGGATCCGCCTCACCGGTGAGCAGCGACTCATCGACCTCCAGGTGATCGGCTGCCAGGACCAGGCCATCGACGGGGATCTTGTCGCCGGCGCCGAGCTCGATCACGTCGTCCAGCACGATCTCGGTGGCGGGGAGCTCCCGGGCGACACCGTCACGCCGCACGACGGGCCGGGACTCCCCCACCACGGCAAGCCGGTCCAGGGTG
>NZ_CDWRCM010000114.1:0-4958 GCF_977927585.1 Frankia sp. CcWB2
TGTTTACCTCCCAGTCCCGCCACCAGCCGAACACCTTCAGACCCGCGACAAGCTTCTCCATCACCTCCTCGTAGTCGTCATCGAAGAACAGCCACATCGCCAGCGTGAAATACACCATCACCCGCGCGGGCAGCTTCCGGGACCGTTTCTCAACCCGGCCCGTCGTCACCAGAACATCGTCCACAAGATCATGGTGAACGAAGCCAGTAAACACCCCGAGCGAAATATTATCCGTCAAGGAGTCGAAATGAAATAACTTGCGCGTTTCGAACCCTCCACAGGCCTGTGACCTGCGATGATGCTCTCGATCACGTATTTGTTTTGTTACTTCATTACGTCCCCCAACCTGCCGACCGGCCCGCCACACCCATTCTTACTCGTCACCACGGAATTCTACCGCGACCGATATGACCGCTCCCCGACGGCTACTGCACCAACAAGATCAATCACTCAAAGTGGATCTTGTCGGTGCGGTTCTTAATTCACTGGCATTGGCCCAAGACCCCCGCGTCCAAGACCACATGACAGCAGCGAGCAGCATAACCACCCTCCGCAGCAAACCCGACACCGGGTCTCGGTAACAGCCCGACCAGTGCTTTCACGCGGACCGCACCGGCGGGTCCGGTCACCGCACGGTCGTCCCGGTCGAGAACCCGCCGAGCGCCGAGGCGATCGCGCTCTTCACGGAACTGCTCGGCTCCGATGTCCGCCGCATCACGCTGCTGTTCTGTGTGCTGGCCCGGCGCGTCATCGCGACTCGCCCGACGGGCACCCCCGCGGCGAAGGTCGTTCTGGCGTCGATCGCCCGCGCCGGCACGCCGGTCGGAGTGTCGCGCGCCAGCGTCAGTGCGACCACCGGCGGCCATCCAGCGGGCGATGATGTCATCGACGTTGACGCCCTCGACGCTGGCCTGTCGACGTCTGAAACGTCCGGTTCCAGAAGTCGGCCGACGTGACGTATCCGAGCCATGACACGGTGGCGGCGTGTTGCTCCAACTGGTCGACATTGTAGCGATCATCTTGTGTTGCGATCTTCCTTTCCATCATTTTGATATTGGTTCGCCGTCGAGGTACCCGGCGAGGGCGGTCGACGTCGGGTAGTCGAACACCTCCGCGGCCGGCAGTCGCAGGCCGGTCGCCACGTTGAGGAGGTTGCGCAGTTCGACGCGGACACCGATCGGAAAACCACGGGGTCATCCGTGAGTGGACACGTGGGGCGGATTGGTCAGCCGCTTACGGATGATCCATTCGGCCACGGCAATGTTGATCATCCAGCCGGCGGCCATGGGGACGTAATGAAGTAACAAATATGTGATCGAGAGCATCATCGCAGGTCACAGGCCTGTGGAGGGTTCGAAACGCGCAAGTTATTTCATTTCGACTCCCATGAGCAGTGCTCTACTCAGCCCGGCTGGCTTCCCGGCGATCAGGATCCAGGGCAGATGGGTAAAGAATTGCGTGCCCGCGCCCAGCGCGATTGCGTAACCACGAATCATCCAGGCACGGTGCCGGGCGATATCCTGCCGCCGGATCGCGGCAAAGCCCAGGACGATGGACACCGCAACGGCCGAGCCGAACACGAGCCGGAAGCCAGTAAGGAGATCGCCGTCGCCTTCGGGGCGGGGATAGAACAGGGTCATCCATAGACCCGAAAACGCTACGGTAAGCCCGCATGGAACCAGGAGCCGCCCCACCGCGCGGTGCCAGCCGGGCCGTCGGCGGCGGAAACCGGGGACGAACTTGAAGGCCCCCAGGGTGCTGTACAGGATGACGCTGATGATATGCAGCACCACGGGCACAGGTGCCGCGAAGAAGCGCGCGTTTTCCGGCGTGACTTCCGCACCGCCGGCCAGGTCGGTCAGACGCACGGAACCGGCCACTATCGGAACGGCGGTGAGCGCGAGCAGCGCCGCGGGGACGCGCCACTCTGTCCTGGTGGAGGGGGTCACAGCGACAGTCCCTTTCCGTCATCCGGTCAGCCGGCTATCCGTCAGCCGGCTGTTTCGCGGCGACCGCGGGAGGGGACTCATCTGGTCATGCTCTCGTCGGCCATGACCCGATTGTGGCGATCGAGGTGGCGCGGCTCATCGGTGGAAGGGCCTGAGCCGAGTCGGCCGATCATCCGACCGCAAGGCCGTACTTTTGGCCGATGAGATCCGTGTCTGGCCGATGAGATCCGTGTCGGCCGCGCTGAACTTCGGTCACCCGCGTGTCATCGTCCGCGAGCGATACCGGGCCCGAATCGGTTGGTAACGCGCTTGGTCTCGTAGGCCCACATGGCGATCTCGACGCGGTTGCGGGCGCCGAGCTTAGCCATGAGGCTGGCGATGTGGGTCTTGACGGTGCTGAGGGTGATGTGGAATTCGCCGGCGATCTCGCTGTTGGTGCGCCCACGTGCCACGGTGGCGAGGATCTGCTCTTCTCGGTCCGTGAGCGGCTCGACGGGTTGCACCGGCGGTGCGGCTGGCCCGGCGTCGGCGAAGGCCTCAAGTAGTCGCGCGGTGATGCTCGGGGCGATGAGCGCGTCGCCGCCCGCGGCGGCGTGGACGGCCTGGGCGAGCAGGTCAGGGCCGGCGTTCTTTGAGCAGGAAGCCCCGGGCGCCGGCTCTGAGGGCAGCGTAGACGTAGTCATCGAGATCGAAGGTCGTGATAACGACGACGGCGAGGGGGTCGTCGACAGTCGGTCCGGCGAGACAACGGGTGGCTTCGATGCCGTCCAGGCCGGGCATCCGAATGTCGAACAGGCAGACATCGGGACGTAGGCGCTGTGCGAGCTCCACGGCTCGCCGCCCGCCAGCGGCCTCGCCGATGACCTCGATGCCCGGTTGGGCGTCGAGGATCATCCGGAGCCCGGTACGGACGATTTCCTGGTCGTCGGCGATGATCACTCGGATGCTCATGTCGCCCAGCCTGTTCGAGGGAGCGCGACCGTCACGGTCCAGCCTCGATCGGGGGCCGGGCCAGCTTCGCAGGTGCCGCCGAGCAGGTGAGCACGTTCGATCATGCCGGTGAGCCCGTAGCCCGGTGGCGCGGTCGGGCGGGTGGTGCTGGTGTCGCCGTCGTCGCTCACGCGTAGGTGCACCATCGTGTCGTCGGCGGCGACGCAGACCTCGATACGCGAGGCGTGACGAGCATGTCGTCGGGCGTTGGTGACCGACTCCTGGGCGAGGCGGTAGATCGCGGCACCGACCGATGGAGGAAGGTCGTCGAGGTCGCCGAGGATCTCCACGTCGACAGACGGACCGGCACGGTCGCGGCTCGCGAGCTGTTCGAGATCGGCGATCTCCGGGCTGGGCGCCAGGTCCGCCGGTTGGTTCCGACGCAGGACGCGGACCACGGCGCGCATCTCGGCCAGCGTGCGCGACGCCTCGGCCTCGATCACGCGGAGTGCCTCGGTCGCGGCTTCCGGTCGCGATGCCGATGTCGCAAGGCCCGCCTGGGCGCGGATCACAATCGCCGAGACGTGATGAGCGACAGTGTCGTGCAGGTCGCGGGCCAGCCGTTCGCGTTCGAGCAGCTTGACCTGGTTGAGCTCACGGATCCTCGCCCTGGCCCGGTACCGGGACGCTCCGCCCAGTGCGGCGGCCGCGGACAAGACGGCGAATCCGGCGATCGCGTCGGCGACGCTGAGGTAGCCGAGGACCATCGAGAGGCAGACCTTGGCAATCAGGATCAGCGAGCCGATCACGGCCTCGCACCCTGACCCCCACCGGTACAACGAGTACGGCAACACGAGCACATACACGATCACCTGCAGTTTTGGCTCGCCACCAGTCACCAGGGAGACCAGGCCGGCGGTGACGAAGACGATCGCGACCATCAGCAGCGGTCTGGTCCGGCGCCACAACAACGTGGGCAGCAACCCGACAGCGAGAATCACCGAGACGGCCCGCCATGGAACGTCCGGTCGCAGAACTCCTTCGAGCACCGCGACCGGCGCGAGCACCCCCACGAGTGCCCAGTCCCGCCACACCCGCGACGGCGGGCGGGGAGGAGGAGGCTCGTCCCACACCGAGCGAAGAAGGGCGTGCACCCAATCACGGTACGAGAACCGATGCCGCTCCTGATCGGCCGAAAGTACGAGGCACACACTTCGCTCGGTGCGCCGGGCGGCTAAGCCGATAAGCCGAGCGGCTGAGCCGGGCGGCTAAGCGTCGGACAGGCGCCGCAGCACGTTGCGGTCCGTATGGGCGACCGGGTCGGACACCCGCTCGTGATCGATGGTGGTCGTGGAGGTGTAGGCGAAGCTCCCGTTATCGGTGACGGTGATGCTCACCTCGTAGCGGATGCTGTTCGCCGCGCGAGCCAGGTAGGGATTGGACAGGATACCGTATGTGGGGGAGCCGGCCTGCGCCCGCAGGGTGAAGTCGGTCGCGTCCGGCGCCACGGCACCACCAGCGATCAGGACCGTACCGCGGGGCACCATGAAGCACCGCATGACGTGGCCGAGATCGGCGTCCCACAGCCAGTAGCCGATCTCAGTGTGGAACGCCTTCTCCTCGCCGGCCCGCCACGCGGCCATGTGGTAGTCGAGGCCGTAGAGACACTGCGGGCCGTTGTCCACGGGACCGAAGGGCTTGAAGGTGACCCTCTCGCGGTACGGGGTCTCGATAATCGTGCCCTCGGCGTTGCCGAAGGCAACGTCCACCCCCTGGTTGCCCTCCCACTCACCGGCCAGGGCCGCCAACGGACCGAACTCCGGGCCGGCTTTTCCCGCCTCCCCAGTCTTTCCCGTCTTTTCCATCAAGGCGAACCCTCCTTGGGCGAGGAACCATCTATAGCCGGAACAAGCCCGGAACATCTCGACATTACTGTCAAATTCTTGCAAGCCGCTGTTGCGCGACTCTCAAGACGCGCAAGACGGCACATTCACCGTGCTCACGGACCCGCCATCAAGATCGAATATTTCACTGGTCTCATGGGGCACGGCGTCACTTTGGTGAGCACGGCGCCGCTTT
>NZ_CDWRCM010000114.1:5141-7845 GCF_977927585.1 Frankia sp. CcWB2
CAGGCCTGTGACCTGCGATGATGCTCTCGATCACGTATTTGTTACTTCATTACGTCCCCTTTGGTGAGCACGGCGCCGCTTCAGTTTTGCGTGGTGGTGTTGCGGGGGTGGGCGGCTTCGTGTTCGTAGGTCTGCCAGCGCCCGAGGATGTCGCGTTGGGCGAGTGCCGCGAGCTCGTCGGCTTCGTCGGGGTTGACGGTGTTGAGGAGGGTGAACCGGGACTCGGTGGCGGCGAACTCGCTGAAGGGGATGGACGGTGCCCGCGAGTCGAGGGAGAACGGCCTTTCCGCTCGGGGGTCGACCCGGTAGAGCGGCCAGTATCCCGATTTCACCGCGGCTTTCTGGTGGGCCATGCCGTCGGTCATGGTGATGCCGTGGGCGATGCAGTGGCTGTAGGCGACAATGAGGGACGGGCCGTGCCAGCTGGCCGCCTCGTTGAAGGCTTTCACCGTGTGCTGGTCGTTGGCGCCGAGGGCGACCTGCGCGACGTACACGTCGCCGTAGGCGGCGGCGAGCAGCCCGAGGTCTTTCTTGCGGGTCCGTTTGCCGCCGCCGGCGAACTTCGCGACCGCGGCGCGCGGCGTCGACTTCGACGCCTGCCCACCGGTGTTGGAGTACACCTCGGTATCGAGGACGAGCACGTTGACGTCGCGCCCCGACGCGAGCACGTGGTCGAGGCCGCCGAAGCCGATGTCGTACGCCCACCCGTCCCCACCGATGATCCACACGCTTTTGTCGACGAGGTCGTCGAGAACAGCGTCGAGGGTGGTGTCGTGGTCGACGGTGGCCAGCCGTCGGCGTAGTTCGGCCACCCGCTGGCGTTGGTCGAGGATGCCGGCCTCGGTCGACTGGTCGGCGGTGAGCAGCGCCTCGACGAGCGTGCCGCCGACCGTCGCGGTCTGTGCGCGCAGCAGCCGGCGGGCCTCGCGGGCCCGGGTGTCGAGCGCGAGGCGTAGCCCGAGCCCGAACTCGGCGTTGTCCTCGAACAGCGAGTTCGCCCAGGCCGGGCCGCGGCCGTCGGTGCCCGCCGACCAGGGTGTGGTCGGCAGGTTGCCGCCGTAGATGGACGAGCATCCCGTGGCGTTCGCGACGATGATGCGGTCACCGAACAGCTGCGTGAGCAGTTTGAGGTAGGGCGACTCCCCGCAGCCGGCGCAGGCGCCGGAGAACTCGAACAGCGGCTCCCGTAGCTGCGAGCCGCGGACCGTGTCCGGTGGGGCGAGCGCCGGTGGGACCGCCGGCAGCGTTTCACGGAACGCCCATCCGGCGCGTTCCTCCTCGAAGCGGGGTGCGGCGTCGACCATGTCCAGGGCGCGATGGCCCTCGATCTCCCGGCTCTTCGCCGGGCACGCCTCGACGCAGATGCCGCAGCCGGTGCAGTCGTCCGGTGCCACCTGCACCGCGAGCCGGAACGCCGCGAGGGTGCGGTCCTTCGGCTTTTTGTGCCGGAACGACGCTGGCGCGCCGGCGAGCTGCGCCGGCTCGAACAACGTCATCCGGATGGCGGCGTGCGGGCAGGAGATCGCGCACTTGCCGCAGTCGATGCACAGGTCCGCATCCCACACCGGAAGCTCGCGGGTCAGGCCGCGTTTCTCGTACCGGGCCGTCCCGACGGGGAAGGTGCCGTCAGCCGGTAGTGCGCTGACGGGAAGCAGGTTCCCCTCCCCCGCCATGATCCGCGCCGTCACCTGCCGGACGAACGCGGGCGCCTCGCCGAGCAGCTGCCGGCGCGCCTGCCCCGTGACCACACGAGCCTGCAGGTCGACCTCGTGCAGGGCGTCGAGCGCGGCATCGATGGCGGCGAAGTTACGCTGCAGCACGGCGTCACCGCGTTTGCCGCGGGCGGCGCGGACCCCGTCCTTGACCGCCGCGATCGCCTCGTCGCGGTCCAGCAGACCGGACAGCGCCAGGAAACAGGTCTGCAGCACCGGGCTTACGATCCCGGGCATGGCGGCCTGCTTCGCCACCCGGTCGGCGTCGACGACGAACAGGCGCGCACCCCGGTCAAGCAGGTGCCGCTGCGCGTCGGCCGGCAGATAGTCCCACACCTTCTCCGGCGCATGCGGGCTGTTGAGCAGCACGGTGGCACCCGGCGCGGCCACGGCGAGCACGTCCACCCGTTCCAGTAGCGAGGACTGATGACAGCCCACGTACTGGGCGTTCTGGATAAGCCACGGGGAGTCGACCGGTCGTGGCGACAGCCGCAGATGCGAGACCGTCATCGACCCCGACTTCTTGGAGTCGAACACAAAGTACGCCTGCGCGTGCAGCGGCGTGCGAGCGGCGACGATACCGGCCGTCGCCCGCGTGGCACCCACGGTGCCGTCGCTACCGAGCCCGTAGAACACCGCCCGCAGCACGTCATCCGGCTCCGGGACACGGTCGTCGTCCACCTCGAGCGACAGGTCCGTGACGTCGTCGCGGATACCCACCGTCACCTCCCGACGCGGCGCCGCGCCGGCCAGCTCGTCGAACACCGCCGCCGCCATCGCCGGGGTGAACTCCTTCGACGCCAACCCGTAACGGACACCGATCACCCGCGGCATCCGCTCGGGCCGTTCCGCGAACGCGGCGACGACGTCCAGCCGCAACGGCTCACCCGACGCGCCCGGCTCCTTCGTCCGGTCCAGGACCGCGACCGACCGCACCGTCGAGGGCAGGCACGCGAGCAACGCCCGGCCGTCGAAGGGACGGAACAAGCGGA
>NZ_CDWRCM010000114.1:8127-8975 GCF_977927585.1 Frankia sp. CcWB2
CCTGGACGAACCCGACCCGCTCGCCTCGCTCGACCAGCCGGGTGACCGCCTCCCGCACCGCCGACCGACCCGACCCCATGACGACCACGACCCGCTCGGCCTCGGGATGACCCTGATACTCGAACAGGCGGTAGGCCCGGCCCGTCGCCGCGGCCAGCCGGTCCATCACCCCCTGCACAATCCCGGGAACCGCGGCGTAGAACGTGTTCGACGCCTCCCGGGCCTGGAAGAACGTGTCGGGATCCTGGGTGGTGCCCCGGATCACCGGGCGGTCGGGGGACAACGCCCGGCGGCGATGGGCATCGATATGCTCGGCCGCCAGCAGACCACCCAGCGTGCCGTCGTCGAGCAACGCCACCTCGTTCAACTCGTGCGACGTGCGGAAACCGTCGAAGAAGTGCAGGAACGGCACCCGCGACTCGAGCGTTGCCGCCTGCGCCACCGCGGCCAGGTCATGCGCCTCCTGCGGCGACGCCGAACACAGCATGGCGAAACCGGTTGACCTCGCCGCCATCACGTCGCTGTGATCACCAAAGATCGACAGTGCGTGCGTGGCCACGGTCCGGGCCGCGACGTGGAGAACCATCGGCGTGAGCTCACCGGCGATCTTGAACATGTTGGGCAGCATCAGCAGGAGACCCTGCGAGGCGGTGAACGTCGTCGACAGCGCACCCGCCTGCAACGCCCCATGCACCGCGCCGGCGGCACCACCCTCGCTCTGCAGCTGGACGACCTCGGGCACCGCACCCCACAGGTTCGGGCGGCCCTTCGCCGCCCACGCATCGGCCAGCTCCCCCATAGCCGACGCCGGGGTGATCGGATAGATCGCGATCACCTCGCTCGCCCGG
>NZ_CDWRCM010000114.1:9526-10029 GCF_977927585.1 Frankia sp. CcWB2
TAGGCCACCAACGCGGCGGCCTCGTTCCCATCGATCGTCTTCTGACCCATGCATCCCAGACTCAGGCGTCCGGAGACGGATCGAGGGGGGACTTCCTTCCCGTCCCCGAAGGCGGAAGTCACCAGTATCCGACTCCCGGCCACGTGACCGATCCAGAAACAGCCGTAGTCTGCTGGTGAACCGGACGCGGAAGCTTGAGGGTCCGGCCGAGGAGGCACGACGTCCCTCCGCCGCCGGGCGGAGCGCGCGACCGGGAGCGAGGATGCGGTGAAGGTCGTGGCGATCGCCAGCTACAAGGGCGGGGTAGGCAAGACCACGCTCACCGCAAACATCGGCGCCGCGATCGCCCGGCTGGGGAGACGGGTACTGATGATCGACTTGGACCCGCAGGCGAACCTGACCTTCTCCTTTTACCGGCCCGAGACCTGGCGGACGGACCTCGCCGACCACCGGAGAACCGTCAAGGCGTGGTTCGAGTCGTGGCGGCCGGAGACCACCCCACC
>NZ_CDWRCM010000114.1:10140-12237 GCF_977927585.1 Frankia sp. CcWB2
TACGTGACCACACCGTCGATCGTCAACGCCGCCGTCGCCGCGGGCGGCGGCACGCTGGACCTGCTCGCGTCGCACCTCTCGCTCGGCGACATCGAGATGGACCTCACCGCCAGGCTGGGCGGGGCTCAGGCCCACCGGTCCACCAGGTACTACTTCGACGTCTACCAGCGGCTGGCCACCGGGCTGGCGTCCTTCTCCACGTACGACTACGACCTTGTGCTCATCGACTGCCCGCCGAACTTCGGAGTCATCACCCGGGCCGCGATCGCCGCCTGCGACCACCTGCTCATCCCGGCCCGGCCGGACAACCTGTCGACGCTGGGCATCGAACATCTGATGAGCAGACTGGGCCGGTTCGTCTGGGAGTACAACAGGGTCGCGGAGTTGCAGTCCGGGATGCATCCGGCCGTGAAACGACTCGAACCGCGGGTGCTCGGTGTTGTTCTCATGATGGTCCAGTACTACGGCGGTCGGCCGACCAGCTTCCTGCGGCCCTACATCCACCAGGCATCGAGTCTCGGACTTCCAGTGTTCGAGTCGATGCTCCGCGTAAGTAACCGGAGCTTCGCCGGAGCAGCTGGAACCCAACTGCCGGCGGTGCTGTCCGCAGATCTCCCGCCCGAGGTGGCCCGGGAGCTGATCAGCCTGGTCGAGGAGTTCCTCCGGCGAGTCGGGGCGGCCAGCCGCGGGGCGGGTCCGTTACGTAGGCCCGTCGCGTAGGCCCGTCGCGTAGGCGAGATCCAGAGGCCCCGGCGCCCAGCCAGTCATGATCGACATTCTCCGAGACACACCTCGAGTAGTGATCCTGCCGCTTCTCGTTCTCGTCGAAGCGGGGCAGAACTCGCAAGTCGGGACTTGATCGTCTGGTGGTCGGGGGTAGCGACAACCACCCCCTTGGAGCGTGTAACATCGCAGTCGTTCGCGGGTGAGACATCCGCGACCACCTGTCCGGGTGGCGGAATGGCAGACGCGCTAGCTTGAGGTGCTAGTGCCCTTTAACGGGCGTGGGGGTTCAAGTCCCCCCTCGGACACTCTCGTTTGTACATGATCGCTTGAGGCTAGGCTTCGGCGATCACTCGGTGGGCTCCCGGCTCGTAGATCACCTGGAGCCCGAGCTGGGTGTAGATCTCGGCCTTGTCGGCTGGGTCGGCCTC
The DNA here is from genome assembly GCF_977927585.1 of Frankia sp. CcWB2. Classification (NCBI taxonomy): domain Bacteria; kingdom Bacillati; phylum Actinomycetota; class Actinomycetes; order Frankiales; family Frankiaceae; genus Frankia; species Frankia sp. CcWB2. The sequence continues at coordinate 11,295 of NZ_CDWRCM010000114.1, forward strand.
AGCGAGGACCGTGACGATGTCGCCCATGACGGTGACGATGTCGCTGATCTCCTGTTCAGTCATGCGCTGACGGTCGGTGGTGGTCCGGAGGCGGGCCTGGGCGGCGGCGCGTTCGGTGTTGGCTTTGGCGGTCCAGCGGGCGACGAGGGCGGGGTCGGTGCCGGCTTCGAGGGCGAGCCGGTATCGCTCCAGCTTGGCGTCGCAGTCGGCGACGGCCTTCCGTGCTTGGGCGAGGTCGGCGTCACGGCCGATGTCGGTGTCGTCATCCTGGGCGGCGGTCAGGGCGGCGATGGTCACAGGGAGCCGGGGCGGGGTGAAGGCGCGGGCGAGCCAGCGGTCGAGGTGGGGGACGATGAGTTCCTCGCGGACGTAGACGCTGCGGGGGTGGTGGACGTGGTTGGCGAGGGCGTACTGGTCGGGGTAGACGCAGCGGTAGTGGGGTTTGCCGTTGTTCCAGCTGCCCTGCATCCGCCGCTGGCAAATCCCGCAGCGCATCCGCCCACGGAGCTGGTAAGGGTGCCGGGTGCGTTTGGGCTCGCGCGGCCCGCTCGGATCAAGCTTGCGGGCGGCGTAGCGGGCTTTGACCTGGGCGAAGGTGTCGTCGTCGACCAGCGGCGGATGGACGATCGCGGCGGAGTAGATCCAGGTGTCGGGGTTGTTCCACCGCATTCGGGTCTCGTAGCCGAGGGCGACGTCCTCGACGTCGAGAAGGACCTCGTCCTTGCGCTGGCGGTTCCAGACCTGACGGCCGGTGTAGCGGGGGTTGGTCAGGATGGCACGCAGCGCCGGTTTGGACCAGGCGATACCGGTCCTATGCGGGTTGCGTGCCGGATCATGCGCTGACGGGCTGGGGATGCCGTCGGCGGTGAGTCCCTCGGCGATCGCGTACAGCCCGCGGCCTGCGACGTACTCGGAGAAGATCCTGGCCACGATGGGGCTGGTG
>NZ_CDWRCM010000114.1:12667-15206 GCF_977927585.1 Frankia sp. CcWB2
GGGCTGCCATCGCGGTCCGTACCCGGATCTTGATGCGGTTCCGTTCTCCCTTCGACATGCCCCCGAACACTGACATGATCAGGTCGTGGGCTTCCGAGGTCGGGTCGATCGGCCCGCCGACCTCGGGCACCCACAGCGCGACGCGATAGTGGGTGAACAGCGGGAAGATCAGGCTGAACTGGTTGCCGTAGAACGCCCGATGCGGCTCGCCGATGACAACCGCATCGAAACCCCGATCGGGGTTCCGGAGGGCGTCGAGTAGCAGGCTGGCCTGTGGACGGCGCTTCCAGGGCAGGGACCGGGAATGCCCGACGTCAAAGTACTCGGCGACGATCTCCCCGTGCTTCTCCGTCAGGGCTCGTGCGCGGGCGATCTACCAGTTGCGGGAGGCCTCTGGATCCTGCTGGTCTTCGGTGGAGACCCTGCCGCAGAACGCGAGTCTGATCATGGGGGCGGTCCTTTGTGGTGAGGCGACGCGGATGAGTCTGAGGTGGGCGGATCTTTCCGCGGCATGTTCGCTTCGGTCCCGGGTGTTCGGCCGGAACGGGCGGATTGTGCTGCCAGCAGGATACGTAGCAGTGCCCGTGCCGCCGAGGGGGTGAGGGTCGGCGGCCCGTCCGGGAGGAGTATGAGAAAGACCTCGTCGCCTTGGGTGTCTTGATAGTAACGTCCAGCTCCATGGGGATGCTTATCCGCCTGCCGTCCATTCAGCGCGGGTCCAGGACCGTCGGGGGACGTTTTATGGTCGACCGAGCCCTCCGCATCATCCGGGGAGCAGCTTGCGTCTTGTCCTGGCCTGGTCATCGGCACGGCTTTGGCGCAGCGAACGGGAGGGTGGGCCCAGGGTGGAGAAAGGGTGGTGTTCTGCGCGGGGTCCGAGGTGCGGCACCCCAACGGGGCAGGTAGATCGGCATCTGGGAACAACCTGTGACGATGGGCAGGTGGGTCATGGGAGAAGGCTGGGTTCTGATGTCCCGGCCACCTTCCCGAAACTCTTCCCTGCTACGAATACCTGCCTGGTAACCCGCCGGGGACACACGGTCCGCGAGGCTCGCATAGCCCCGGTAGTCAGCCGGTAAGGAAAATCGTCGAACCTGCCACGCTCACGCCTTTGGCCATTTTATATTAAAACTCGATCTCGAAGGATTTAATTTCGGGAAGTGCCAGTTGAATCGGTGTCGGTATGTTGAGTTTCCCGAGAGTGAGCGGCATTCACTGGCACGATCTTCCCGTAACCGGGAATCGCGCCGTCAACGCACCCCACCTCGTAGCGCTCGTCCGCGCCGGAGCACGCTTTGAACGCGGTCAGCTCATCGAACGCCCGGAGGCCTGCGCAGCAGGACCTCTGCCAGGCAGGACACAACCTTCGCCGGGAAGACAAACCCCAAGATGATCAACAGTCGGATGTCACTGCCGACGCAACAGCTGGTCACGCGCTACTTCGAGATGTGGAACGACGGAGACCCGGCGGTCGAGCACCTGGTCGTACGACAGACGCCACGTCTCTCCAGGGATGAAGACGTGAGGGATCGTTAGCGACTGCTTGTTGACCCGCAGCACCGTGTGCCAGCCGAACGACGAACGCACACGATCACCCTGTTGGAAGTCGGTTGGCCGCCAGACCTTCACGCCTGCGGCTTCCTGCTCGGCGACATTCCGCTTCCAGTAGTCGATCTCGGCGGCGCGTTGGGCGGCGTCCGCCTCGATGCCGGCCTTCCACACCGGGTCGGGTGGTACGCCGCCCTGGGCGACGCGGCGGGTCGCCTTCTCCAACGCCCGCTCCGCGGCACGCTGGTCGGCTTCCATACGTGCGGATGCGGCGCAGGGTGCGGGGAACGTTCTCCCGGTGCTGCTGGAACCGGGCCGCCGTCTCGGCCCGGTTCGCGTGGTAGCCAGCCTTGCCGGCTTCCTCGACCGAGGCGCGTTCGTGGCCGTCGGCGCGGGCCAGGTCCCGGCGGTGCCGGCCCTCCGAGTGGTGGCCGACCAGGATGGGCTGCCCTGGCGGGATGTGATCGCGGATGCCGCGGGCCGCCTTCCACCGGGCCTCGGCGCGGGCCGCCGCGCGACCGGCGGCATCGGCGTGGTAGTCGGCGCGATCCTCGGCCCGCTGGTTGCGGGCCGCTTCGAGCGCCGCGATGTCGGTGACTGGCGTCTCGTCGATCGCGATCTCGATTGGGTACCCGGCGGCGCGCAGCGCGTCGGCCAACTCGTTGATCCGGTAGGTGTCCGCGCCCCGTCCCCGGCTGTTTCGCCAAAACCAGGCTCCGCCGTCGCCGATGTGGCTCGACCAGCGGACCCGGTGCTTTGTGAAGATTGGTGACAGTGTCGGGTAGTCCGCTCGGCTGGCGCCTTCGACCAACGTCCCGGCTTCCCGGGTATGCCGGATCATGATCGTCCCGCGCTGGGTATTCTCCGGGGAGTTCCGCGTGTTTTCCATGCTTCCTCCGTGCGGGTTTCCTCTTTTCGGGGCTGTTTTTCGCTCTGGGGTTTGCGGTCGGGAGATGCGCCGGGCTTGTCCCGGAAGGAGGCAGCTGAAAGG
>NZ_CDWRCM010000115.1:0-2034 GCF_977927585.1 Frankia sp. CcWB2
ATTACGTCCCCCTGATGTGTGCGGTGTGGTCGACGCGCCGCCGTTACGCCCTGACGGCCTTCGCGAGAAGATTTGGCCCATGCTCGGCATAGAACGAAAGAATTAGAGGTTGTAGCGTAATCTTGCAGAGATATCTTCGTAAGAAGGTCGACGTCGCCGAGACGGCTCGTGGGGTGGCGACGGGATCCGGATGGAAGTGGTCCGGGGGGAGGAGAGCGGGATGGTCGTCCCCTTGCAGCCGGCCCAGCCCCTGCAGCCGGCCCAGGTGTCTGCGTCCGGTGCCCGGCCGGCGGGTGCCCGGCCGGCGGAGGGGTTGCCGGCGGACGCAGTGCTGAGCACGCTCGGTCGCCACGTCCTCGTCGACGGCTTCGACCTCGTCTGCGACCTGGCGATGAGCCGTGGCAGCGTGCTTGTCGACGCCCGTGATGGGCGGCGCTACCTCGACCTCTACAGCTTCTTCGCGTCTGCGCCGCTCGGGATCAACCCGTCGGACCTCGTCGACGACGCGGGCTTCGTCGCTCGGCTGGGTCGGGTGGCGGTCAACAAGCCGGCGAATCCGGACGTCGCCACCGTCGCTTACGCCGAGTTCGTGCGGACCTTCGCCCGAGTCCTCGGCGATCCGCAGTTGCCGCATCTGTTCTTCGTCGAGGGCGGGGCCCTGGCGGTGGAGAACGCGCTCAAGTGCGCCTTCGACTGGAAGAGCCGGCACAACGCGGCACACGGCCGTCCCGCGGCGCTCGGCCGTCGGGTTCTGCACCTGCGGAACGCCTTCCACGGACGCAGCGGCTACACCCTCTCGGTCACGAACACCGATCCGGTCAAGACCGAGCGTTTCCCCGTCTTCGACTGGCCGCGCATTGACTGCCCGGCGATGGTGTTTCCCTGCGTGGGGCCGGCACTCGACGCGGTGATCGCCGCGGAACGTGTCGCGCTCGGCCAGGCCGAGGCCGCCTTCGCCGCCCATCCCCACGACATCGCCTGCTTCCTGGCCGAACCGATCCAGAGCGAGGGCGGGGACAACCACCTGCGGGCCGAGTTCTTGGCCGCGATGGCCGAGCTCTGCCGGCGCCACGACGCGCTGTTCGTGCTCGACGAGGTGCAGACCGGTGTCGGCGCCATCGGCTCGGCATGGGCCTACCAGCAGCTCGGCCTGCGCCCGGACGTCGTCGCGTTCGGCAAGAAGGTCCAGCTCGGCGGGGCGATGGCCGGCCGGCGGGTCGACGGGTCGACGAGGTCGCCGACAACGTCTTCCGCGTGCCCGGGCGGATCAACTCCACCTGGGGTGGTGGCCTGGTGGACATGGTCCGCGCCACCCGCATCCTGGAGATCATCGAGGCGCGGGGGCTCATGGCCCGGGCCGGCGAGCTCGGCGTGGGCATGCTCGCCGGGCTGACGGAGCTCGCGGCCCGCCACCCCCGGCTGCTGTGCAATCCCCGTGGGCGCGGTCTGCTCTGCGCGGTGGACCTGCCGGGCAGCGCCGTCCGGGACGAGGTGCTGCGGCGGCTGCGGGTGCGCGAGGGAGTCCTCGCGCTGCCCGCCGGGAAACGGGCCATCCGGTTCCGACCGGCGCTGACGGTGAGCGCGGAGCAGCTCGCCGCCGGGATCGCGGCCCTCGGCCGGGTCCTCGACGGGCTGCCGGGTGGATTGGATGGGCCGGGCGGATTAGATAGGCCGGATGGACCCGGCGGACCGGATGGGGGATCGTCATGACGCTGGTACGGCCACGGCGGGTTGGTGCGCTTATTGCCGGACGCCCGCAGGCCGGACGTCCGCAGGACGGGTGCGCGCCGCCCGGCGCGGCCGAAGCGGAGCTCACCCCGGTCCGGACGGTGCCCTCGACCAACCCGGCCCGGCTCGACGACGTGGTCGCCGAGGTCGAGCTGGCCGGCCCGGAGACGATCCTCGCCGCCGCGGTGGCGGCCCGTGACGCCCAGCGCACCTGGGCAGACGTGCCGGCCCCGGTCCGGGGAAGCGTGATCGGCAATCTCGGCCGGCTCGTCGCGGACAACGCCGCCGCGCTCGCCCGGCTCGTCA
>NZ_CDWRCM010000115.1:2134-7788 GCF_977927585.1 Frankia sp. CcWB2
ATCGGCAAACCGGCGGCCGAGGCTCGCGGCGAGGTCCAGGAGATCATCGACACCTGCGAGTTCTTCCGCGGCGAGGGACGCCGGCTTTACGGCGAGACCGTTCCCTCCGAGATGCCGGACAAGCAGCTGTTCACCTTCCGGGAGCCGGTCGGGGTGATGATGGTGATCACCGCGGGGAACTTCCCGGTGGCGGTGCCGTCCTGGTACATCGTGCCGGCCCTGCTCGCCGGCGACACCGTGGTCTGGAAGCCGGCCGAGTACGCGGAGGCCTGCGCGCAGGCCCTGGTCGAGCTGATGGCCGCCGCCGGGGTTCCCGCCGGCGCGGTGAACCTCGTGCCCGCCGACGGCGCGGCGACGTCGCTCGGGCTGGAGCGGGCGCTGGCGGCCGGCGTCGTCGACAAGGTCGGTTTCACCGGATCCACCGAGGTCGGCCGGTTTATCGGCGCCCTGTGCGGCCGGTACCTGCAGTCGCCGTGCCTGGAGCTCGGCGGGAAGAACCCGATGGTCGTCGCGCCCGACGCCGACCTGGATGCCGCCGTCGAAGCGGCGGTGTTCGCCGGGTTCGGCACCGCCGGGCAGCGGTGCACCTCGCTGGGCACGGCGATCGTGCACGAGTCGGTGCACGCCGAGTTCGTGCGTCGGCTCGACGCCGCCGTGTCCGCGGCGGTCGTCGGCGACCCGACCCGGGACGTGCTGTACGGGCCGCTGCTCGACGCCAGGTTCGCGGCCGGGTTCGCCGACCATCTCGACCTGATCCGGGACCATCACCGGATCTTCGGGTCCACCGCGGTGGGACGGATCACGTCGGCCGGTTTCGGGACGTCGGCCGGCTCGTTGGCGCAGGCGGGGCCGGCGGTGCCGGGAAGGTGGCCGGGCGGACCGCGCCGCGGCTTCGTCGGCGATCCCGACTCCGGGTTGTACTACCACCCGGTGGTGCTCGACGGCGTGCGCCCGGACGACGAGGTGTTCCGCGAGGAGACGTTCGGCCCGATCATCGGCGTTACCACCTACCGCAGCCTCGACGAGGCCATCGACCTGGCGAACCTGCCCGGCTACGGGCTGTCGTCGTCGATCTACACCGGCGATGCGGCGAGCGCGTTCCGGTTCCGGCGTGGGGTGCGGGCCGGGATGGTCAGTATCAACTCCTCGACGTCGGGCGCGGAGGCCCACCTGCCCTTCGGCGGCAACGGGCGGTCCGGCAACGGAAGCCGCCAGTCCGGTCGCTGGGTCCTCGACCAGGTCACCCGATGGCAGTCGATGAACTGGGACTACTCCGGCAGGTTGCAGAAGGCCCAGCTCGACACGGCCGTGCCCCCGGCCGACCTATCCTTCCGCCTGTCGGACCCGTGAGTTCCGGCTGAGACGGGTGCCATGTCGCCGTGCTGCCATGTCGCCTCGCCTCACGGACCCGATGGCGTTTTTCTCGACGACGCGGGACAACGCGGCCGGTCACGGCGGATCGGGGCGTCCGGAGGTTCCGCCGCCCCAGTGTGCTGCCGCATCTCGCCGCATCCAGGACTGGGCCCCGGCGCCCGGCGCCGGTCCGCGCCATAGTCGGCGCATGCCAGACCTGGTGACGCAACTGATGCCCGGGATGCGGCCGACCCCCGGCACACGACGGGCCGGCCGCCGGGAATGGGCCGGTCTCGCCGTGCTCGCTCTGCCCTGCCTGCTGCTGTCGATCGACGTGACCGTGCTGTACTTCGCCCTGCCGTTCATCACCGCACACCTCGCCCCGAGCAGCGCCCAACTGCTCTGGATCGTCGACATCTACTCCTTCGTGCTTGCCGGCCTGTTGATCACGATGGGGACGGTCGGCGACCGGATCGGGCGTCGCCGGCTCCTGCTCTACGGCGCGGCCGTGTTCGGAACCGCGTCGGTACTCGCCGCCTACGCCACCGGCCCGGTCATGCTGATCCTCGCCCGGGCGGCGATGGGCGCCGCCGGTGCCACCCTGATGCCGTCGACTCTCGGGCTCATCCGGGTCCTGTTCGTCGACCCGGACCAGCGGCGCGTCGCCGTCGCCATCTGGACGGCGAGCTTCTCCGGCGGTGTTGCGCTGGGACCGCTGCTCGGCGGATTCATGCTGGAGCACTTCTGGTGGGGCGCCGTCTTCCTGATCAATGTGCCGGTGATGCTCCTGCTGCTGGTGCTGGGTCTCGCGTTCCTGCCCGAGTTCCGGGATCCGCGTCCCGGCCGCTTCGACCTGACCAGCGCCGGGCTCTCCCTCGCCGCCGTCCTCAGCGCGGTCTACGGCATGAAGCGCATCGCCGAACACGGCTGGACCGCCGTTCCGATGACCGTCTTCGTCGTCGGTGTGGTCCTGGGTGGCCTCCTCGTGGCCCGGCAGCGCCGGGTCGACCAACCGCTGATCGACCCGCGGCTGTTCGCGTCCCGCGCCGTGCGCACGGCGTTGGCCGTCAACGCCCTCGCTCTGTTCGCCCTCGTCGGGTTCAGCTTCTTCGCCACTCAGTACCTGCAGCTCGTGGCGGGCCTGACCCCGCTGGTCGCCGGGCTGTGGACGATGCTGCCGGCGACCGCGATGATTATTTCTGTGCTGGCTGCACCTCGGCTGCTGCGGCTACTGCGGCTGGGCGGTGCGCTCGGCGTGGGGCTGGTCGTCACCGCGCTGGGATTCGGCATCGCCAGTCGGCTCGGCGTCTCCGGGGGTCTGCCGGTGCTGCTCGGCGCCTATGCCGTGCTAATCAGCGGGGTCGGTGTCGTCCTCACGATCTGCACCGACGTCGTGCTCGGCAACGCCCCACCCGAACGGGCGGGTTCGGCCTCCGCCCTGTCCGAGTCGGCCATCGAGTTCGGGGGCGCGCTCGGGGTCGCCGTTCTCGGCAGCATCGCCACCGCCGTCTACCGGAACGAGGTGCCGACGCGGGCACCGTCCGGCCTGCCCACGATCGCGGTCGACGCGGCGCGGGAGACCCTCGGCGGTGCGGTGGAGGTCGCCCACCGGCTTCCCGGCGGCCTCCACCCCGGTGGCCTCGGCGACATGTTGCTGCGGGTCGCACAGGAATGCTACGTCGACGCGATGTCGGTGACCGCCATGATTGCTATGGCGGTCATGGCGGCCACGGCCGTCGCCGTCGTGATGGTGCTGCGCCGGGACGGTGCGCCGTCGACGCCTGGGTCGTCAACGCCTGGGTCGTCAACAGCTGGGTCGTCGACGGCCGGGAACGCGGTCGCCGAGCGGGCCGAGAGCATCGGCACCGAAGGGTCCGACCGCACGGTGGCGGACTCCGCCGCTCCCGGGTCGTAGGCGTCGTTCCCGGGGCCTAGCTGGGTCAGCCGGCCGTCGGCTGGCTCAGTGCTGTCGGCTGGCTCAGTGCCGTCGTGGGCGTCGGTGCTGTCGGTGCTGTCGTGGGCGTCGGTGCTGTCGCGGGCGACTCGAAGCGGGGCCGCAGGGGCATGCCGGCGGCGCCGGCGTCCGGCCGGACCGCGAGGGTCTGGTGGATCTGGGTCCGCCCGCTCTCGAAGCTCAGCGCCGATCCGGCCATATAGAGCCGCCAGACGCGGGCCCGACCCGCCCCGACCATGCCGACCGCGGCCGGCCAGTTCTTCTCCAGCAGGCGTACCCAGGCCCGCAGGGTCAGCGCGTAGTGCTCGCGCAGGGACTCGACGTGGCGCGCCTCGAAGCCGGCCGCCTGCATCAGGGAGACCATGACCCCGATCTCGTGTAGTTCCCCATCCGGGAAGACATAGCGATGGAGGAAGTCGCGTCCCCTCGGCAACGGGACCGGGCCGAGGCCGGGCCGGGCCCGGCGGGCCCCCGCGGGGTCGCCGGGGAACGAGATGCCGTGGTTGAGCAGGCGCCCCCCCGGGCGCAGCAGCCGGTACAGCTGGTCGAAGTAGGTCGGGAGCATCGCCCGGCCGACGTGCTCCACCATGCCGATGGAACTGATCGCGTCGAAGGGGCCGTCCGGGATTTCCCGGTAGTCCTGCAGGCGGATCTCGATGACGTCGGCGAGGCCCGCCTCGGCGACGAGGCGGCGGGCCTGCGCGGCCTGTTCCACCGAGATGGTTACCCCCACGCCGCGGACCCCGTGATGGCGGGCGGCGTGGATCAGCATGCTGCCCCAGCCGCAGCCGATGTCCAGTAGCCGCTCGCCGGGACGCAGGCCCAGCTTGCGGCAGACCAGCTCGTGCTTGGCGTTCTGGGCGGCGTCCAGGCCGACCTGCGCCGATTCCCACACCCCGCAGGAATAGGTCATCGTCGGGCCGAGGACGAGGCGGTAGAACGCATTGGACACGTCGTAGTGGTGGGATATCGCCGCCGCGTCCCGGTCCCGGGTGTGCTGCCGGCCGCGCAGCCGGCTCTCCTCGGGCGGCGGGGCCGGCGGGCGCGGGCCGAGTTCGCGCAGCAGGGTCGCGGCGGCGCGGGCGGTTGCGCCGGTCAGCCGCGAGCCGGCCCCGGCGATGCCCCGGCGCACCGCGAGGGCGGCGAAGACGTCCCCCTCGACGTCGATCTCCCCGGCGACGAAGGCCCGCGCGAAGCCCAGCTCACCCGGGCGGAACAGGACGCGGCGCAGGGCCTCCGGCGAGCGGACCAGGATCCGGGTGGTGGTGTCTGGTCCCAGCACCGAGCCGTCCCACAGCGTGATCCGTACCGGCGGGTCGTCCCCGATCAGGCTCTCGAGCAGGATGCGCGTCGCCCGCGCCACGTTCGGTGACCACCGCGGCTCCCGGTGCGGAATGGTTGCTTCGGCAGGGTCGTGCTCCGCCGGCTCTCGACTGATCGTCACGGTGCATCCTCCGGTTGTTACCTGGGCTCATCGTCCCCCGGAAACCCGCTGCCGCAACGGTGTCGGGTGTTGCATGTCCGTATCCCTGTTACCGGGGATCCCCGGTAACAGGGATACTCCGGTCCGTCCCGCGCCGCTCAGGCCACGGCGGAGGCGCCGAGCAGGGCCTTGAGGTCGCCTATGAGGGCCGGAGTGCGCTGGACCTTGTACGCGTCGTCGAGCCGGAACACGGTCGTCGAGCCGGAACACGGTGGTGCGGCTCGCGGTCTGCAGCCGCAGGTGCACCTCCGTCGTCCCGGGATGGGTACCGAGAACCTCCCGCAGCCGCTCCACCGTCGGCGGGTTCACCCGGGACACCAGTATGATGATCACCATCGGTGGGCTCAGGGCGGCGTCGGACAGGTCGGGGACCGTGAGGTCGGAGGCGATCAGCCGCGGGGTGTCCTCCCGCTTGTCGAGGCGGCCCTTGACGATGACCACGGCGTCCTCGGCGAGCTGAGTGGAGCAGGTCTCGTAGGTCTGCGGGAAGAACATGACCTCCAGCCCGTCCTCGAGGTCCTCGATGGTGGTCAGCGCCCACACCTTGCCCTGCTTGGTGACCTTGCGCTGCAGGCTGGAGATGATTCCGCCGATGGTCACGGTGGCACCATCGGGGTGCTCCCCGCCGGTCAGGGACGCGATGCCGCAGTCCGCCTTCGCCGCGAGGATGTGCTCGACGTCGCGCAGCGGGTGGCCGGAGACGTAGAGGCCGAGCATCTCCCGCTCGTGGGACAGCTTGACCGCCTTGTCCCACTCCTGGTCGGAGAACTCCTGCACGCCGAACACGGGCGCCGCGCCCGGCTCGTCCTCGGCGTCGAAGGCGAACAGGTCGAACTGCCCCTCGGCGTTCTTCTTCCTCACCCC
>NZ_CDWRCM010000115.1:8264-8881 GCF_977927585.1 Frankia sp. CcWB2
ACGGATCTCCCCGGCCTCGCTGTACCGGGGGTGCTGGGAGTCGAAGATCCCGGCCAGCGGGATGTCCTTGCCCATCACGGCGGGCGGCATCGCCTTGGTGATGCGGTCACCCATCGCGTACGGGTAGCCGAGCACCCGCGAGGAGTCCTTGATCGCGGCCTTGGCCTTGATCGTGTCGTAGGTGACGATCTGCGCTATGCGGTCCTCGCCCCACCGGGATGCCCTGGCTCTTCGCCCACACGATGAAGTCGGCGACCACCAGGAAGCACGACGGGAAACCCAGCTGCAGGATGATCCCGATCTCGTACTCGACGCGTTCGCGGTGGGCGTCGTCGTAGCCGTCCGGGAACCGGCGGGCCATACCGGCCTAGGTCGCCTTGCGAAACCAGCTCTCCTCGGTCTCGCCAGCCGGCACCGGGAAGCGCGGCATCAGGTTGTGCTTGGCGAACATGCCGGTGGGGTCGACCCGCTCGGCGATCAGCAGGGTGGTCTCACAGCCCTCGCGCCAGACGTCGGAGGTGTCGATCCCGTACATCTCCTCGGCGCTCTTGAGGTAGTAGCCCGACCCCTCGAACTGGAAGGAGGGATTGGCCACCGTCGACGCCGTCTGTACACAG
>NZ_CDWRCM010000115.1:9222-14450 GCF_977927585.1 Frankia sp. CcWB2
CGCGGCGTGGGCGTCCCGCTCGGCCTCGTAGGTGGAGTGCGAGTCGTTGGTGACGACGAACCGCATGCCGAGCGTGCGGACGATGCCCACCAGGCCGTCGCGGACCCGGCGCTCGATGTCGAGGCCGTGGTCCATTGGCGGGAGACCTCTTTGAACATGTCCTTCAGCCGAGCCGCCCCGTCCAGCATCGAGTACTCGGTGTGAACGTGAAGGTGGACGAAAGAGTTGGACACGTCAGATCTTCCCGCGCGCTGGGCACGCCGGTCGAAGCTGCGGACCAGTCACCGACCGTGGAAACGGGCGCCCTCCGGTGCGGGCGCGCCGGGAACTGATCATCACGGGGGACCGGCCGGATGGACAAGGCGTTCATCCGGCAGCCTAGCGGCCCGCGCGCGGTCCGGACACCTCCGCCGTCGTGTCCGCCGGGTACTACGAAGCGATACCGCCGCGGTGCGTACCGCCGCCGCCCGGCGCCGCCGCGGTCGTCCCCCGCGCCTCGGCGACGGCGGCCCCGATCACCGCGATCGCCTGCTCCACCTCGCTGTCCGAGGTCGACCAGTTGCTTACCGAGATGCGCATCGCTGTGCGGCCCCGCCACACCGTGCCGCTCATGAACGTCTCGCCGCTTGCCGTCACCGCGGCCGTGACCGCCGCCGTCAGCCGGTCGCCCGCCGCCCGCCCGGCCGCCGTCCGGTCGCCCTCCGGGTCTGCCATCACCCGGACCAGCACCTGGTTGAGCTCCACGACGCGGCCCGATCCACCCGGGCCGGTTGACCCGGCTGACCCGGCTGGGCCGCCCGGGCCGGCCACCGCGTTCAGGATTGTCACCCCGGGAAGAGCGGCGAGCCGCACGGCGAAGCGGTTGGCATACTCGCAGCACCGGTCCACCAGGTCGCGCAGCCCCGCCCGGCCGAGCGAGCGCAGCGCCGCGTACACGGCGAAGGCCCGCGCCCGGCGGCTGAACTCCGGTGTCCAGTCGACCGGGTCGAGCCGGCCGGCGGAGTCGAGGACGAAGTAGTCCGCCGAGGCCGACATCGACCGCCGGTGCGCCTCGCGGTCCGCGACGAGGGCGATCCCGCAGTCGTACGGGACGTTGAGCCACTTGTGGCCGTCGGTCGCCCACGAGTCGGCCCGCTCGACCCCGGCGACGAGGGCGCGCTGGGACGCCGCCGCCGACACCGCAGCCCACAGCCCGAACGCACCGTCCACGTGCACCCAGGCGCCGTGTTCGCGGGCCAGCGCGCACACCTCCTCGAAGGGGTCGAACCCACCGGTGTTGACCTCCCCCGCCTGGGCGATCACGATCGTCGGCCCGCTCCCGCCGCTCCCGCGGGCAAGAGCCGCCCGCAGCGCCTCGGGGCGCATCCGCCCGAGCGCGTCGGCCTCGACGGCGATCGTCGCGCGGGTGCCGAATCCGAGCAGGCGCAACGCGGCGTCGACAGTGGCGTGCCGGGCGGCGCCGACCAGGACCCGCACGGGCGGTGCCCCGGCGAGACCATCCGTCTCGACATCCCAGCCGGCCCGCGCCAGCACCCGGTGCCGCGCGGCCGCCAGGGCGGTCACGTGCGCCATCTGGGTGCCGGTGGTGAACCCGACGGATACCCCCGGCGGCAGGCCGAGCAGCTGCGCGATCCAGCGGCCGGTCAGCGCCTCGACGGCGCTGGCGGCCGGGGAGAGGGAGGCCAGGGCAGCGTTCTGGTCCCACACGACGGTGAGCAGGTCGGCGGCGAGCGCCGCCGGCAGGGTCCCGCCGATGACGTAGCCGAAGAAGCGGCCCGAGCCGGTCGAAGTGAGGCCGCCGGCCACCGCGTCGACCAGCGCGTCGATGACCGCCACCGGGTCGCTCGGGCCCGCCGGCAGCGTGTCGCCGAGCCGGTGGCGGACTTGCTCGGCGGTCAGGCTGGGGCCGACCCGACGATCGGCCAGACCCGCCAGGTAGGCGTCGGCATGCCCGGCGGCGGCGCACAGTGCCGCGCGGAGCGCGTCGACGGGCGGCGTGCCTCGCATCGGTGGATCTCCTCGTCCGGGATGGATGATCGTTCGCCAGCGGGTCCGAAGCGGGCCCGATGCCCGGCGGCGTCAGTCGGCCGCCACCGCCACCGCCGGCGGCCGGGCGTGCGCCGCCGCCGTTCGGCTTTCCCGGCTTTCCCGGCTCTCCCGGCTCTCCCGGCCATCCCGGCCCAGCCAGTCCAGCACCAGCTCGGCGGTGAGCTCCGTCGCCTCGAGCATCGGCAGGTGGCCGAACTCGTCGAGGATCTCCACCCGCCAGTCCGGGCGTTCCGCGGCGACGTGGTGTGCCACGCCCACCGGGATCAGCCGGTCGGCGGAGCCATGGACGAGCATCGTCGGTTGCCGGACGGTGCGGACCATGCGCGCGAGTGAGGCCGGGCGCACCAGCGACCAGACGACCGAGCGCGCCGCCCCCACGTACGCCTGGTCCGCGCCGGGGATCCCGCCGCGCTCGCTCTGCGCGCGCACCATAGCCGCGATCGCCGTCGGCGGGATGCGGCCGGGGTCGGCGCAGAGCCGCCGCAGGTTCTCGTCAACGAGCTGGCGGGGGGTGTAGCGGCCGCGGCGGTACGCGAGGACCGCCGCGCCGAGGCGGGGGACCAGCAGACCGGCGAAGATGCGGGTGATCTCAGGATCCAGGCGCACGCCTCGCGGCCGGGGCAGTGCCGGGCCGAGTAGCACCAGACCCGCGACGGACTCCGGCCGCCGACTGGCCTGCATCACACTGATCATGCCTCCCATCGAGCTGCCGACGAGGACGGGCGCCTCCCGGACGATCTCGCTGAGGAAACGGTCGAGCAGTGCCCGGTTGGCCGCGACGTCGGTGTGGCGCCCGGCGGGCGGCGTCCGGCCGTGCCCGGCCAGGTCGACCGCGAGCACCCGGCAGACCGGGGTGAGCAGCGGGGCGAAGGCGAGCCAGTTGAGGTGGGAGCCGCCGAGACCGTGCACGCACAGCAGCAGCGGGCCGTCGGGTGGCCCCCCGAAGTCGACGTAGTGCACCGGCCCGTCCAACTGGGCCCAGAACGACCGGTGGTTCTCCCGGCCGGACGGGTCCGCCGAAACCAGGGGCGTGGTGACCGAGGACGTGGTGACCGCGGGTGCGGTCACATCGCGGCTGCTCATGCTGTGACGGTAGGACGACGCTCCTCGTGGCCGACATACCCGTCGGCGGTGAAACAGCAGGGCCGGCCGCCCGACGGCGGCCGGCCTCCAGGAGTCACAGTGACCGGGAGGCGCCGAGCCGGAGCCGGTTCGGGTTTGCGACGGGCCCGAACGAGAATGTTTCCGTGGCCGGCTCGAAGACCTCCGCGCCGTCGAGGACGCCGGAGCCGGTCTCCCGCTGACCTGGTACGGAAAGCCCCGGGGCCAGGTGGGTCGTCTCGTCCTTTTCCATGCGCAACGCTCCTTCCATCGTTACCGACAGCTGTCCCTAAAACGGTATCGAGTGGACGTGGCGCGCAAAGTCTCTAAGTGATCCTGGTCACACCGCAAATCCGAACGATGGCAATGCGTTGCGCCCTTCATTGGCCGTCGGATGGCTACGGCATGCGCGGACCGTGCGTGAAGCGCGCACAGAGCGTGGGCGAGTCGTTGGTCAGGAGTGTTCAACCGGCCGACCGGCCCGGTCGAAACCGGGCCGGTCAGCTGGAGCCCGCGGCCGGGGCGGGACGTCCGGTCAGGCCCGCAGGGGCGCACCGGAGCCGGCGGCCAGGCTGTCGGTCAGGCTGTCGGTGCCGGAGCGGTGGGGGCCGTTCCGGGAGCGGCGCCCCGGCGCGGCGGGCGGCCGTGCCCGGTCGCCGGCCGCCCGAACCGGTGACCCTCTCGCCGGGTGGGCCGGTGCTCGTTGCCGCGAGGCGTACCGCCGCCGCGCGGTCCCCTGCCGCCGCCCGTGCGGGCTAGCGGGATCTCGTCCTTGCTGATCCGGGGCGCGGGCGGCCCGGCGAGCTCGAGCACGATCGGATCGTCGGCGGTCGTCGGGATCGGCCTCGCCTCGATCCCGACGGTGCGCAGCAGCCCGCGCACCTTGCCACGTTCGGCGGGCAGGGTGACGAGCACGTCCGCACCGTCGGCGCCGGCTCGGGCGGTCCGTCCGCCTCGGTGCTGGTAGGTCTTGGCGTCCTCCGGCGGGCCGAGGTGCACGACGAGCCGGATGCCGTCAACGTGGATGCCGCGGGCGGCGACGTCGGTGGCGACCAGCACCCGGTAGAAGCCGTCGGTGAAACCGGCCAGCGCCCGGGTCCGCGCCCCCTGTGGCATTCCGCCGTGCAGCGGCTCGGCCGGCACCCCGGCCCGGCTCAGTGACTCGGCCACCCAGTCGGCGTCACGCTGGGTGCGCACGAACACCAGGGTGCGCCCCGAGCCGCCGGCGAGCGCGGTCACCAGGGCGACCTGCGCGGCCCGGTCGACGGCCTCGAGCGCGTGCCGGGCGAGTGTGGTGACCTGGGAGACCTCGGAGTCCACCGCGACCAGGACCGGGTCGGGCAGGTAGTCGCGCACGAGCACCTCGACCTCCCGGTCGAGCGTCGCGCTGAACAGCAGCCGCTGCCCGCCCGCCGGGGTGGCGTCGAGCAGTGCCTTCACTGCGGGCAGGAAGCCGAGGTCACACATGAAGTCGGCCTCGTCCAGGACCGTGATCTCGATCTCGTCCAGCACGCACGCGCCGCGCTCCACCAGATCGGTGAGCCGGCCCGGGGTGGCGACAACCAGGTGCACACCGCGGCGTAGCGCGGAGATCTGCCGGCTGATGGACGTCCCGCCGTACACCGGCGCGAGCCGGAGGTTGAGCGCCCTGGTCAGGGGCTCGAGCGCATCGTTGACCTGCTGGGCCAGCTCGCGGGTCGGCACGAGGACGAGCGCACGGGGCCGGCGGGGCTGGGCCGGCCCCTGCCCGGCCATGCGGGCGAGCAGCGGCAGCCCGAAGGCGAGCGTCTTGCCCGAGCCGGTCCGGGCCCGGCCGAGGACGTTCTCCCCGGCGAGGACGTCGGGCAGGGTCGATGCCTGGACTGGGAACGGGGCGGCGATGTCCCGGTCGGCCAGCGCCTTGATGAGCCGGCGGGGCAGGCCCGCGGCCTCGAAGGACTCGGCCGGCGGCCGGGGCTCACGCGTGGTGATGGTCGGTCCGGCCGGGCGCGCCGGGCCACCTGAACGGGAGCCGCTGTACCGCGGGCCGCGCCCGCCGGCACCGCGGCCGCCACCCCGGGCCCCGCCACCGCCCGGAA
>NZ_CDWRCM010000116.1:0-679 GCF_977927585.1 Frankia sp. CcWB2
AATGTTTACCTTCCCGGCCGCCGCGCGCAGTCACGCAACAGGTCTGCCCACGACTCGGTCGATTCCCGGTAGCCGTCGGTGAGAGCGATGAGTTCCTTACGGCCGTCGGCGCGGACGCCGATCAGGACGAGCAGGCACAGCTTCTCCTCGTCCAGGCGGATTGTGACGTGGTGAGGTCGGGCCGGGGCGCCCTGCCGGTGTTTCCACCGGTGGGTTTCCCCGGCCCGCCTCCCGAACCGGACGTGCGCCTCGTCGACGCATCCGGCTCTCCACAAGCCCCGAGGGGTCGGCAGTGGTGTTCTCATGTCGCGTTCGACCATGGAGACGGAATCTTCGCCCCGCGGTAGCGGTAGCGGGTGGTCCGCACCGCACCAGGGTTGAAAAGGACCACGTCTGTGTCGGCGGGCCACCAGCCGTCGATGGTGAATCGACGGCGTAGTTCCTTCCAGGTGGTGCCGGGGTGCTTGCGGCGTAGCCAGCGGATGACCTGACGCCAGGTGAAGGCGCGCAGATAGCCGAAGGCGATGCTGGACACCCCGGCCCGGAAGTAGGCAGTCCACCCCCGCAGTATCGAGTTCAGTCGATACAACAGGATGGCAAACGGCTGGTTGATGTTCTGCCGGCACAGCGTCTTTACTTTCTCGGTCACGGCTGTGAGGGCCTTGCGAGCCGGATAGGT
>NZ_CDWRCM010000116.1:853-1779 GCF_977927585.1 Frankia sp. CcWB2
GACCTGCGATGATGCTCTCGATCACGTATTTGTTACTTCATTACGTCCCCATAGACGTGACGCCGGTTTGTTCCTCGCTTCCGGCGGCGCTGGATGTGCCAGCCGAGGAAGTCGAGGCCCTCGTCGATGTGGGTTACCAGGGTCTTTTCCGGCGCCAGGTGCAACCCCATCGTGGACAAGACCCCAGCGATCTGCTCCCGCAGGGCTTCCGCGTCGGCTTTGCTGCCCGACACGACCAGGCACCAGTCGTCGGCGTAACGGATCAGGCGATAGTTCGCCTGGCCGTGACGGCGACGGGTGAGCCGATCATTGCGGCTCACCCCAGGCCCGCCCGGAGCCTGGGCGATGTGCTCGTCCAGGACGGCGAGCGCCACGTTGCTGAGCAACGGGGAGAGGATCGACCCTTGCGCGGTTCCGGCGTTGGTATCTCGGAGCACTCGGTCCTCGCCGAGGACCCCGCTTTGAGAAACGCCTTCACCAGGCTCAGTACCCGTTTGTCTCCGACTCGTATCCGCACCCGATCAAGCAAGGCTGGATGCGAGATCTCGTCAAAGCATGCCTTGATGTCGCCTTCCACGACCCATTCGTAGGAGCGGGCCGTGAGGTAGCGCACTTCGGCCACGGCGTCGTGAGTCCGGTGGTGCGGGCGGAACCCGTAGCTGCACGGGAGGAAATCCGCCTCGAAGATCGGCTCCAACACCAGTTTCAGGGACGCCTGGACCACCCGGTCCCGCACGGCGGCGATCCCCAGGCGGCGACGTCTCGTCGTGCCCGGTTTCGGGATCCATCGTTCCCGTGACGGCAACGGACGGAAACTACGGTCCTTTATTTCGGTCCGTAGCCGGTCGAGGAATACCTCGACCCCCACCTCGGCCTCCACGTAGTGGACGGTCTGCCCATCCACCCCGGCCGTTCGCGCGCCCCTG
>NZ_CDWRCM010000116.1:2296-5906 GCF_977927585.1 Frankia sp. CcWB2
TTGCCCCGCACCCGATCCCACGCCACCAACAGAAACGCAGGATCCGCGACGAGGTTGCACAGATCATCAAACCGGCGATGAGGGTCATCCCCGGCCCGTCGGTGCAGCTTGGTCTGGATCTCCAGTACCCGACGCTCGGCCACGACCAGGGCGTGTTCACGTTCCTCCCCGGACAGGACCTGCTCCAGTTCGCCGATGTTCACCGGCGTACTCCTGGCCTTCCAGCCCTTCGGCTGCCGACTTGCTGGTCTCCTTCGCCCTGTAGCCGGCTTTCCCGGCCTCCGTGACGGGTCGTCACGCCCGCGACTACTACGAGACCTCCGCCCCACCCGACGCCCACAGCGGACGACGCACCTGCCCGTTCCCGTACTCGACGCACAGAGTCTGGGCGACGCCGGATGGTTCCCACGTTCACCGCATCACCGTTCGACGGACCTGGGCGTCCAGCTCTGCCCCAGCGGCATCGCCACGACTACGCCGTGGACCTTCACCGTGGCCTCCGACCGGGCGGAATCATCCCGGTGCGGAGTTCCCGCCTCAGAACCAGGTCCAGAGGCGGTGCGCGCCGCAACCCAGCCCACATCCGCCAGGTTCGAGTTGGATGGCCGATTGAGGGGCTTTACACGCTGGTTTCTCACGTACGCCTTTCCGTCTCGCTTGCCGAACCCGCCCCGTCTGGCAGTGCCGACGCGTCCCGGCGTTGTCAGGGCTGCTTCCCGCCCTCCCCGGCGTCTCCCGGATCAGGCTGCCCTCAGCTTCTGCCCGGCTGCCACGACAACCCGGCGGTGAAGGTCTCCCACCTCCACTCGGTGATGCAGCGCCTCGTGGCGCACGATGCCGTCGGCCCACAGGTAGACGTAGTCCACGCCGGCCAGGTCCCGGTTGGTGAACGCCTGATAGTCGCCCTGCCAGCTGGCGGTCAGCCGGGTCACCGTGGAGGCGGACAGGCCGGCGCCCGAGCCGAGGAACTGCTCGAGCGCGGGCACGAAGTCCCCGGAGGACAGGCCGTGCAGATAGAGCAACGGCGGCACCTCTGCGATCTTCGGGGAGCGGCGGCACCACGGCGGGAGGATCGCCGAGGAGAACCGCTGCCGTTCCCCGGTGTCCGGGTCGACACGGCGGTCGTTGACCCGCGGTGCGGTCACCTCGACCGCACCGGCGGCGGTCATCACCTGCCGCGGCTGGGCGTGGCCATTGCGGACGACCAGCCGACGGCCGCGTTCGTCACGCTGGTCGGCGAGCTCGGCGATGTAGGCGTCGACCTCGGCCTCCAACGCGGCAGCGAGCATCCGCCGGGCGCTCCCGGACGATCTATCAGCGACCGCGTCGCCGCCGGACCATCAGCGGGCGTGTCGTCTTCGAGGACTACCGTGAGCACGGGCGTGCCTCCCCGACCAAAGCGCCAACGTCGGCCTGACTAAGACCTCAACCTCGATCACCGGGAAGGTACGCCCTCCCCAGCCGATCCACAGGTCTCAACCATTGCTCTGGCTCGCCGCCTGGGACTAACTCCGCTCCGCAACCCGGCACAGACGCAAGACCTCCAGGTCAGGGCAACGGACATCGGGCTCTGGAAGCTGCGCCCATGCCGTGATACCGAGACTGGTCGACCTTGACCAACCAACGGCGGAAGGTCACCAAACCTTGAAAGATAGCATCATTCACTATAGGTACAGGTCAGCCTGCCGCACAGGGGACGTAATGAAGTAACAAATACGTGATCGAGAGCATCATCGCAGGTCACAGGCCTGTGGAGGGTTCGAAACGCGCAAGTTATTTCATTTCGACTCCGCAGGATCTGTCCTGCCAATAGCTATCCTGACCGACATCCTGAGAGCGGACGGTCAGCCAACAGCATCTGTGCAGGTCAGCGACGGTGCGTCCTGGACCGTCCGCCGCTGAACCGGACGGTCCCGCCGCTCCGCTTCCCGAGTCGAGGCCGGTCAGACAGCTACGCCAGCGGGCTCCGCCACGTTCTGCGGCTCATTTGTAGCTACCGGTGTAGCAAAGGCCCGCGGCTGTCTGGGAAGTGATGCGGCGCGCTCGACCGCGAGTGCGGGCGTCGCAGGTCCTGCGGCTTCAGCGGCCCGTTCAGGTGGAGAGGTGCCGGACCTGCGTCTCGGAGCGGACGCCTGACCAGGGCATTTGTTTAACGTCGGACGCGATTGACGGGGCACTGCGGCGGGCGAGAGCCGGCTTGACCGTGCTGTCCCGAAGCGGACGGTCTGCCGGAAGTGTCGATGCAGGTCAGCGGGGGTGCGCGGGCGACCGTCCGCTGGCCAACCGCAGTCGGCGTTGCTACACCCGTTGCTACATAACGATCTACAAAAGCGGTAAACGATCTCTTCCGAGAGGTAAAACCGCAGGTCAGAAATGGTGGGCAGGGGCGGGGTCGAACCGCCGACCTTCCGCTTTTCAGGCGGACGCTCGTACCGACTGAGCTACCTGCCCCGGGTAGTGCGACTCTCGCATGAGCCACAGCGCACTGTTAGCCCTACGAACGCGGTCCCGACGGGATTCGAACCCGCGACCTCCGCCTTGACAGGGCGGCGTGAACTCCAGGCTTCACCACGGGACCATGCTCTAGATCGATCTTCAGTTGTCGCCTTCCAGGTGCCAGTCACAGTCCCTGTCCGGATCTGGAGGTCATGCTACACGACACCGGGACCACTCGAAGGGCCGGGAGCCCAGGATCCTTGCCCAACAGTCCACGCACACGATCGCTCACGATTCGCTACGAAGACGCGACATCGGCATGAGATCTGCGGAGTCCGCGCGGCGGGCGCGGCGGCACGCCGGGCGCGCCCAGGAACGCCAGGCACGCCGCCGACCTCGAGGGAATCGAGCGAAAGGCGCGCAGCAGCACGGAGTCGATCCAGACCGCCGTTGCCGATCCCGTTCTGACCCGGGTCGAGGACGGGGTCGCCGTCGTCACCCTGAACCGGCTCGAGGTCATGAACGCGTTCACCCTGCCGATGGCCACCGCCTACGCGCAGGCCCTGCGTGCCGCGGACGCCGACCCGGAGGTCCGGTTCATCGCGGCCTCCGCCTCCGTCAACTCCGGCTTCTCCCGCCTCAGCCTGGTCGTCGAATACGGTCTGTCCTGGCATCTTCCCCGGATCATGGGCACCGCCCGGGTCTCGGACTTCCTGCTGTCCGGCCACGCCGTCAGTGCCGCCGAGGCGGCCGAGCTCGGGCTGGTCAACCAGATGATCACGGATGGCGACGTACTGGACCACGCGGTGCGCTACGCCACCGACATCGCGCGGTCCTGCTCACCGATGTCCCTGGCCGCCATCAAGGCGCGGGTCTACGGGGACCTGGAACGCAACGGGGACCTGGAACGCAGCCGCGCGGACGCGCTCACCGACGCCCTCGCCCAGATGGACACCTCCTTGCCGGCAGCCACCCCGGGCAGCCAGCGATTCCGCTGTTCCTCGGTGCACAGATCGCGCAGGTATGGCCCCACGATGCTCACGACACTCAGCCCGGCGGTGCGACACTGCGGGCCTATGGGCTTGTCCGTGGCGGTTGCCGGTGTCGTCAACGTCCAGCAGACGATCCCGGTCGATGGTTTCCCCCTCGCCTACCCCCCGGTGCGCTATCTGAA
>NZ_CDWRCM010000116.1:6221-6956 GCF_977927585.1 Frankia sp. CcWB2
CCGGTCGCTGCGCCTGGAAGTCGCCGGGGTCGGCTGCAACGTCGCCCGCGGGCTCGCCGCGCTGGGCAGCGACGTGCGACTGGCGTCCCTGGTCGGGCAGGACGACGCCTATGCACAGGACTGGCTCACCCGGGCGTCGATCGTGTTCTGCTCGGCGGAGAACCTCACCGTACCCCCCGATGCCTTTGCCCGGCAGTTGCTTGCCCGGGGACCGGCACGGATCGTGGTCGTGGGTCTGGGCGCGCGGGGTTGCCTGCTGGCGGTGGCGGACCGGCCGGTGCGCGCTGTCGCGGCGGTCGCACCGCTGGGCGTGGTGGACACAACCGGCGGGGGTGATGCGCTGTTCGCCGGGTTCCTGCACTACTGGCTGGCCACCGGCGATCCCGACCGTGCCATCGACCGCGCGGTGCTTGTCGCCGGTTGGACGGTCGGTTTCCCGGGCACGGGCCACCATCCGACCGGCGCCCAGATCCGTGCGCTGTATGCCGGCACCTCCGCCAAGTCCGGATGAGCTCACGCGCGGCGCGGACCGGTGTCCCGCCCGGGTGGCGTGCGACTCTCAAGCGACAGCAGCAACGGCGAGGAAACGCTCGAGCCGACGTGAAGTGATCACGATGGCACGGTATCGTCACTCACAGGTCGAGAGGCGCTGCAACGGGCCCAGGTCCGCCACGCTCGGCCCGCACCGTTCAGTAAGGGCGCCTCCCATAACCGGGAGGTGGTCTGATGGCAGGG
>NZ_CDWRCM010000116.1:7307-13496 GCF_977927585.1 Frankia sp. CcWB2
TCCATGACGGCGCGATCGAGGCCAGCACGGCCGGGGCAAACGCGGTCGAGGCCGGCGCGGTCGAGGCCAGCACGGTCGGGGCCGGCGAGCGGGAGCTCCGGGAGCTGCTGGCCCAGCGGGTCGTCGTGCTCGACGGGGCCTGGGGCACGATGCTGCAGAACGCCGGGCTCACCCCGGCCGACTACCGCACGGAGCGGTTCCGCGACCACCCGAAGGACGTCGCCGGCGACCCGGACCTGCTGAACCTGACCCGTCCGGATGTGATCCTCGACGTGCACCGGCAGTATCTCGCGGCCGGCGCGGACATCACCACGACGAACACGTTCACCGCGACGAGCATCGGCCAGGCGGACTACGGGCTGCAGTCGCTGGTGCGGGAGATGAACCTGCGGAGCGCGCGGCTGGCCCGCCAGGCCGCGGACGAGGCCGCCCGGCAGACCGGGGGGCGCCGGTTCGTCGCCGGTTCGATCGGCCCATTGAACGTCACGCTCTCGCTGTCTCCGCGGGTGGAGGATCCGGCGTACCGGGCGGTGACCTTCGACGAGGTCCGGGCCGCCTACGCCGAGCAGATCCAGGCGTTGGCGGACGGCGGGGTCGACCTGCTGCTCATCGAGACGATCTTCGACACGCTCAACGCGAAGGCCGCGATCGCCGCCGCCCGCGAGGTCGCCCCGCGGCTGCCGCTGTGGATCTCGGTAACGATCGTCGACCTGTCCGGGCGGACGCTGTCGGGGCAGACCGTCGAGGCGTTCTGGAGCTCCATCGCCCACGCGCATCCGCTGGTCGTCGGGGTGAACTGCTCGCTCGGTGCCGAGGAGATGCGCCCGCATGTCGCCGAGCTCGCCCGGCTCGCCGACACGTTCACGGCCTGCCATCCCAACGCCGGCCTGCCGAACGCCTTCGGCGGCTACGACCAGACCCCGGACGAGGCCGGCCGGCTGATCGGCGAATTCGCCGCCGCGGGCCTGGTCAACATCGTCGGCGGCTGCTGCGGGACGACGCCGGCGCACATCGCGCGGATCGCCGCCGCCATCGCCGGCGCGGCGCCGCGCCCGGTTCCGGCCCCGCCGGCGCGCACCCGCTTCAGCGGGCTGGAGCCGTTCGAGATCGGCGAAGATACCGGCTTCGTCATGATCGGGGAGCGCACCAACGTCACCGGTTCGGCGCGGTTCCGGCGGCTGATCGAGGCCGACGACTACCAGGCCGCCGTGGACGTCGCCCTGGAGCAGGTGCGCGGCGGGGCCAACCTGCTCGACGTCAACATGGACGCCGACCTGCTCGACAGCGAGCGGGCGATGACCACGTTCCTGAACCTGCTCGCCACCGAGCCGGAGGCGGCCCGCCTGCCCATCATGGTCGACAGCTCGCGGTGGAGCGTGCTGGAGGCCGGGCTGCGCTGCGTGCAGGGCAAGGGCGTCGTCAACTCGATCAGCCTCAAGGAGGGTGAGGAGCCCTTCCTGGAGCAGACCCGGCGCATCCGCGACTACGGCGCCGGCGTGGTCGTGATGGCCTTCGACGAGCGGGGCCAGGCCGACACCGCCGAACGCAAGGTGGCGATCTGCGCCCGCGCCTACGACCTGCTCACCCAGCGGGTCGGCTTCCCGGCCGAGGACATCGTGTTCGACCCGAACGTGCTCGCCGTCGCCACCGGCATCGCCGAGCACAACGGCTACGCGAAGGCGTTCCTCGACGCGTTGCCACTGATCAAGCATCGCTGCCCGGGAGCGCGGACCAGCGGCGGCATCTCGAACCTGTCGTTCTCCTTCCGCGGCAACGACATCGTCCGCGAGGCGATGCACTCGGCGTTCCTCCTCCACGCCGTGCGCGCCGGGCTCGACATGGGCATCGTCAACGCCGGCCAGCTCGCCGTCTACCAGGACATCCCCGCCGACCTGCTCGAACTCGTCGAGGACGTGCTCTTCGACCGGCGCGACGACGCCACCGACCGGCTCGTCGCGTTCGCCGAGACCGTGAGCGGGAGCGGCACGAAGCGCACGGTGGACCTGTCCTGGCGCGAGGCGCCGGTCGAGGAGCGCCTGGCGCACGCGCTCGTGCACGGCATCGTCGACTTCATCGAGCCCGACACGGAGGAGGCCCGGGCGCGGGCGGCCCGCCCCCTCGACGTGATCGAGGGACCGCTCATGGACGGCATGAAGATCGTCGGTGATCTCTTCGGATCCGGGAAGATGTTCCTGCCGCAGGTGGTCAAGAGCGCCCGGGTGATGAAGCGCTCGGTCGCCTACCTGGAACCGTTCATGGAGGCCGAGAAGCAGCAGGCGCTGCTGGCCGGCACCGACACCGCCGGCACCGGCCGTGGCAACCGTGGCAACGGCACGGTGGTGCTCGCGACCGTCAAGGGCGACGTGCATGACATCGGCAAGAACATCGTGGGTGTGGTCCTCGGCTGCAACAACTACGAGGTCATCGACCTGGGGGTCATGGTCCCCGCCACGGTCATCCTCGACACGGCGGTGGCGGAGGGCGCCGACGCGATCGGCCTGTCCGGCCTGATCACTCCGTCCCTGGACGAGATGGTCACGGTCGCCACCGAGATGCAGCGCCGCGGGCTGAAGCTGCCCCTGCTGATCGGCGGCGCCACCACCTCGCGCCAGCACACCGCCGTCCGCATCGCCCCCGCCTACGACGCCACCACCGTCCATGTGCTGGACGCCTCCCGCGTCGTCGGCGTGGTCTCGGACCTGCTCGACGCTGACCGGGCCGGGGAGCTCGCCGTGCGTAACCGGGCGGAGCAGAAGCTCCTGCGTGAGCAGCACGAGAACCGCCAGCAGCGCCCGCTGCTCCCCCTCGCGCAGGCCCGGGCGAACCGCGAGCAGGTCACGTTCGACGACCTGCCCGTCCCCGCCTTCACCGGCGTCCGCGTCGTCACCCCGGACCTCAGCGCGCTGCGCGCGATGATCGACTGGCAGTTCTTCTTCCTTGCCTGGGAGCTGAAGGGCAAGTTCCCGGCGATCCTGGACCAGCCGGTGGCCCGCGAGCTGTACGACGAGGCGAACGTCCTGCTCGATCAGATCATTGCGGACGGTAGCCTTCAGGCCCGCGGGGCCTACGGCTTCTGGCCCGCCGTCGCGGAGGACGACGACATCCTGATCGATCTGATCGACGTCGGCGCGGTGAACAGCGCCGGCTCGCCGGGTCCGGGTGGCTCGCCGGGTCCGGGTGGCACGTCGGGTCAGGGTGCCACGGAGCGGCTGCGCCTGCCGATGTTGCGCCAGCAGACGGCCAAGCCCGCGGGGCGGCCGAACCGCAGCCTCGCCGACTACCTGGCCCCGGCCGGGGACCACATCGGCGGGTTCGCCGTGGCCGTCCACGGCGCCGACACGCTCGCGGCCGGCTTCGAGGCTCGGCAGGACGACTACCGGGCGATCATGGTAAAGGCCCTGGCCGACCGGCTCGCCGAGGCGTTCGCCGAGTATGTCCACCTTGAGGCGCGACGCGCCTGGTTCGAGCCGGACGCCGAGCCGTCGCTGGAGGATCTGCACGCCGAGCGATTCCGCGGCATTCGTCCCGCCTTCGGCTACCCGGCGAGCCCCGACCACAGCGAGAAGCAGGCGCTGTTCGACCTGCTGGACGCCGGGCGGGTGGGGATGGGCCTGACCGAGTCCTTCGCGATGACCCCCGCGGCCGCCGTCAGCGGGCTCATCTTCGCCCATCCGTCGTCGCGGTACTTCACCGTCGGGCGCATCGGCCGGGACCAGGTCGAAGACTACGCCCGACGGCGGGGCCTGAAGATCTCCGACGTCGAGAGATGGCTGCGCCCCAACCTCGCCTACGATCCGGACGCCTCGGCCGGCTGACCTACCCGGGCCAGATCGGTCAGACCGGCAGGGATGTCCACATACAGGAAGATACCCTGCGTGTACGTTGAGTGCATGACCGTGTCGCCTAAACTGAGCGTGCCGGAGGCCCGGGAGCGGCTCACGGCGATCATCGACCAGGTTCGCGCCGACCACACGCCGGCCTGCCTCGCCCGCCGTGGCCGGCGGGTCGCGGCCGTCAAGGCCGACCTCGGGCTGGCCTGAGGTACCCGGTCGGCATCGCCCCGCATGCGCTTCGTCAGTTGCGCAAGCTCGACCCAACGGCGCGACGCCGCGTCCAAGCGGCGGCCAGGAACGGGCTTGGCCGGCCATGCCAGAAGATCGCCAGGTCGTCGCGGGCGCGGGTCGCCGCGACGAACAGCAGTGACCGGTCTCGTGCCCGTTCCTGCTGATACCTCCCTGCCCCGAGGAGCCGACATGAAGATCTGACCGCGACCGCGGCCACCCAGGGCCAACGCGACAATGACTTCAACCACTGTGCCGAGGGGGAACTGGTGTGGATCGGCCTGGTCTACGCGATCGACTGGGCGGACCCCGACGGCGGATGTGGCTGTAGGCGGTCGTTCACGGGACTGTCCTCGCACCTCGCGACGACGACGGCGATGGTTCGCGACATCGCCGAGATGAGCCGGAGCTCCTACGCCGAGGCCCTACGGGCGGGCCTCGCCGCGCAGAGGTGGCACGCCGTCGGCTCCGAATCGCTGGCCGACGAGCTGACCCGGCTCGTCGACGGCTGGCCGGCAGGCGCCGTCGTGGAACGCAGGCTGGACATCGTCACCGTGCGCGAATGGACCATCCCGTAGCCAGCCTCAGCCCCACCGGTACCGTCATACGGCCCGGCCCGTGCTGGCCGGCCCGTGCTGGCCGGTCTTCCCGCCGCCGTGATGGGGACCTGGTACGCACAGCCGCGGCACAGCGGGCGCACAGTGCGGGCAAAGACTGTCCCGCCATGGTGAAGGCACAGGATCAGTCGATCTCAAGGAGAGCGCATGGCGGACTACCAGCGGGACGGCCGGAGGCCGACGTACGAGGGGCGTCCCCTGCCCCGGCCCGAGGAGGAGGCCGTCGACCAGGGACTGGGCTTCGACCTCGGCACGCTGCTGAGCCGGCGACGGATGCTGACCTTTCTCGGCCTCGGTGCCGCGACGGCGGGCCTGACAGCCTGCGGGACAGGCGGGGCCCCGAAGCCTCGGGATCGTCCGGCTCCACCGCGTCGCCCAGCACGTCATCATCCGCCTCGACCAGCGGGGCGTCCAGGGAGATCCCCCAGGAGACGGCTAGCCGCTACCCGGGCGACGGTTCCAACGGGCCGGACGTGCTCGAGCAGAGCGGCGTGGTCCGCAGCGACATCCGGTCCAGCTTCGGGGGGAGCCACCGGCACCACCGAAGGCGTCCCCATGACGCTGGAGCTGACCATCACCGACCTCGCCGGCGGCGTCCCCTTCTCGGGAGTGGCCGTCTACGTGTGGCACTGTGACCGCGAAGGCCGCTACTCGATGTACACCAACGGCATCACCGACCAGAACTACCTGCGCGGCGTCCAGATCGCCGACAAGGCCGGGAAGGTGCGCTTCACCAGCATCTTCCCGGCCTGCTACAGCGGACGCTGGCCACACATCCACTTCGAGGTCTACCCCGACCAGGCCAGCATCACCGACGCCACCAAAGCGATCGCCACGTCCCAGGTCGCCCTGCCGAAGAACGTCTGCGACCAGGTCTACGCGCAGCAGGGCTACGAGGCGTCGATCGCGAACCTGTCGCAGGTCAGTCTCGACAGCGACAACGTCTTCGGGGACGACGACGGCGCCCGCCAGCTCGCCACCGTGGCCGGCAACGTCACCAGCGGCTACACGGTCTCCCTCGCCGTCGGCGTCGACACCACGACCACCCCGTCCAGCGGCCAGCCCGCCGGTGCCCCCGGCGGCCAGCCACCGTCCGGCGCGCCCGGCGGGCGGCCACCGGGTGCGCCGAGCTGACCCACACGACGCCTCGGGAGGACACCCCGTCGTCACGGCCAACCCCCTCCGGTTCACGGAGTCGAACTCGACGATCCCGGTGGTCGAGCAGGTCCCCGGGGGCTCGGGTCTCCGGGGACTCGGGGACCTGGACAGGTGCGTGGGTGCACAATGGCGCTCTCGACCTCGGGGCGACTCACGCATCGTGGGTCGGGGAAATCGTGGGTTGGGGGAAGGTAGAGCCGCGATGTCCGTGCCGGAGGTGCCAGCGCCGGACGAGCTGGTGATCAGCGCGGAGGCTCCGGAGCCTGTTCGGGACGACCTCGGCATTGAGTTCACCGTCGAGTCCGACGTGGATGTCGCCCATCCGCTCATGACGATCGGTGATTCGCTCACCC
>NZ_CDWRCM010000116.1:13605-14964 GCF_977927585.1 Frankia sp. CcWB2
TTCCAGAATCTGGCGGTCCGCAACACCGACCGGTCGTGGCCGGCTCTACTGGCCGAGGCGATGGGGGTGACGCCGTTTCGCTATCCGGTCTATCCCGGGCCGGATGGCTGCGCCGGCCTCCCCCTCAACATGGAGGAGTTGCTGCGCCACGCGGACACCATTACCAAGGGCCGGCCGCTACCGGCGCACGCGCTACGTCTGATAGTCACGCTGTACACCCAGGCGCGGGGGGTGCAACGCTACTGGGACTTCGGCCCGGGCCGGCTCCCCGTCGAGCAGGCGGAATTCAACCACAATCTCGCGATCTACGGCTGGGATGTCCGCGACGCACTCTCGAAGAACGTCGGCTGGTGCCAGGAACAGCTGGCCGAGCACCCCGCCCGCCGGTCCTGGAATCCGCGCAGGCTCCTGGTCCAGAACGACGGGCCGATCGCTGCCCTGCGCACCCTGGCCGGCCCCAGCGACCCGGGTACCACCCAGCTGACGGCGGCGCAGCAACTCGGTGCCGAGGGCGTCGGCACGCTCGTGGTCGCCCTCGGGGCTAACAACGCGCTGTCCAGCGTTCTGGGGCTACGGCTGGCCTGGAGCGGAGACGACTTCGCCGACCTGAACGGGAAGAACGCCTACACGGTATGGCGCCCCGCCCACTTCCAGCAGGAGTACGACCAGCTCGTCACCGAAATCGAAAAGGTGGGAGCCCGGCATGTCGTGCTGGTCACCGTCCCCCACGTCACCGTCGCACCGCTCGCCCGCGGGGTCGGCGACAAGCCGGAAGGCTCGCGATACTTCGCCCGCTACACCTACGCCTGGATCAGCGACGACCAGTTCGACACTGCCGACCCCTGCCTGACCGGGACGCAGTGCCGGCAGATCGACAGCGCCATCGACATGTACAACCAAGTCATCATCGAGCACGTCAGGGCGCACCGGCAGGCCGGTGACGACTGGCGGGTCTTCGACCTGTGCGCCTTGCTGGACCGGCTCGCCTACCGCCGCTATCTCGACGACCCGACCACCCGGCCGAGTTGGTGGAACCGGTACGGCCCCTATCCGTTACCCCAGGCGCTCCGCGAGCTGCACCCCCGGCCCGACACCCGGTTCTTCCTCTCCGACGCCCGGGGCCGCACCCAGGGAGGTCTTATCGCGCTCGACGGCGTCCACCCCACCAGCATCGGCTACGGCATCATGGCCAGCGAAATGCTCGCGATCCTGGCCCGCGCGAACGTGCCCGGAGCCGTAGGCGCCACCATCGACTTTGCTGATCTCCTACGTCGGGACACCCTGCTCAGCAACCCGCCCGCCAGCCTCGGCGGCAACTTCCGCACCCTCGGCTGGCTACAGCACCGGCTTCAGCTGTTC
>NZ_CDWRCM010000117.1:0-5561 GCF_977927585.1 Frankia sp. CcWB2
AGGCTGTACAGCGTGTGCTGGATGGTCTCCCGGATGCGGTCGGTGAGCTCGAACACCAGCATCGGGTCGTCCGCCGCCTCAGCGGTGTACGTCTTCGTCGGGACCGGCTCCCCGAACTCGATGATCCATTTGGATGGAAGTGGGATGAACCCCAGCAGGCCGAGCCACGGGAAGGTCGGTGTAATCGGCAGGTAGGGCAGCCCGAGCAGGCGAGCGAGCGACCTCGCGTTGCCGATCATAGGATAGATTTCTTCGGCTCCGACGATCGTGCACGGAATGATCGGCGCACCCGTCCGCAACGCGGCCGAGACGAACCCTCCGCGCCCGAACCGCTGCAACTTGTACCGCTCACTGAACGGCTTGCCGACGCCCTTGAAGCCCTCCGGCCAGACCCCGACAAGGTGCCCGGTATTCAGCAGGTGTTCCGCGTCAGCCTGACACGCCAGGGTGTTGCCGATCTTACGAGCCAGCGGGGCCAGGAACGGCACCGCGAACACCAGGTCGGCCGCGAGCATGCGCAGGTGGCGATGGGCCGGATGATGATCGAGGATGGCCACAGCCATCATCAGCGCGTCCATTGGCAGGGTGCCCGAGTGATTGGCCACCACCAGAGCGCCACCCGTGTCCGGGATGTTCTCCAGCCCCCGGGTCTCGACCCGGAAGTAGTCCCGGTAGATCGGCCGCAGCAGCGGAGCGACGACGTGTTCGGTGAGGTCCGGGTCAAACCCGTGCTCGTCGACGACGTAGTCGCCGGTGATGCGCCGCCGCAGGAAGGCCAGCGATCCCGCGAGGGCCGTCTCCAGATCACCGGGTTCGGCCACCGGCGGTGGCGCACCGTCCGTCCCGGCACCGCCGTCGGGCCCGGCACCGGCGGTGGGACCCGTCGTCGGGTCGGACGGCCCACCCGCCGCCGACCGGCTGTCGGTCAGCGTCGCCTCGGCACCGTTGAGCGAGGAGCGAGGGGATGCGGCGGCCGCAGCGGCTGGACCGAGGAAGACCGCGCCGGGGGAAACCCCGTCGAGAAAAGCCGGGTCGTGGGAAGCCGGGTCGGCCGCGGCGGATTTCCAAGGCATGATCTGCGCTTCACCCCGGGATTCGTCACCTTCCATCACGTGTTCCGCCTCCCCCCTTGTCCGATCCCGCATCTGGCGGGCCGCAACCGCCCCCCCATCACCGTGTTCCCACCAGCCGGCGTCGGGCCAGCGAGTCGAGCATCCTGTGCTCGGCCCGGGAGATCAGATCGTGGTCGATGGTGAACC
The DNA here is from genome assembly GCF_977927585.1 of Frankia sp. CcWB2. NCBI lineage: Bacteria > Bacillati > Actinomycetota > Actinomycetes > Frankiales > Frankiaceae > Frankia > Frankia sp. CcWB2. Next base: position 1,260 of record NZ_CDWRCM010000117.1, read on the forward strand.
GGAGCCCGCGCTGGCGGACGAAACTGTCGAAGGTCTCCACCGTCGAGTACCGGGGCCGGTAACCGAAGATCTCCTTCAGTCGGGTCGTGTCCACGGCCCGGCCGTGCGCGAGAAAGTCGAGCTGCTCAGCGGAGAAGTCGACGAGCCGCAGCCGCCGGGCGACCCCGCCCAACATCCCGATCATGGGGAACGGCACCGGCGTGAACGGCCGACCCGCTCGGCGGATCGCCTGCGAAAGCAGGAGCACACCGTCCCCGGCCACGTTGAACGTCCCCGGGTGGGCGCCGCGGGTCGCGCGCATCAGCACGGCCAGCGCGTCATCGGAGTGCAACAGCTGGATGCGGGGGTCGAAGCCAAGGACCGTGGGAACCAGCGGAAGGTCCAGATAGCGCGCGAGCGGGCTGTCGATCTGCGGACCGAGGATGTTGGTGAACCGCAGCACGGTTACCGCGATGTCGGGACGTCGCCGGCTGAATCCACGCACGTAACCCTCGACCTCGACGGCGTCCTTGGCATAGCCACCGGTGGGCAGGGCGCGCGGCTCGGTGTCCTCCGTAAACAGCGCAGGGTCGCGAGCGGACGACCCGTAGATCGACGTCGTGGACTTCACTACCAGCTTGGTGACACTGGGCGCCTTCTGACACGCGGCCAGCAGCTGCATCGTGCCGATGACGTTGATTTCCTTCATCGCGGTCCGTCCACCCGCACCGAGCGGCGTGGCGATCACGTTCAGGTGCAGCACCGCATCAATCTCCGTGGTAGAAATCACCTTTGCGATCAACGGATGCCGGATGTCCGCGCGCACGAACTGGGTCCGCCCGAGGTCGCTGGTGGGAGCAGTGGTATCGACCCCGACAACGGCTTCGACCCCCGGGTCAGCCGCGAGCGCCATCGCCACCTGCGCCCCCAACGGCCGCGCTACACCGGTCACCAACACACGGCGTGGTCTCATGGCAGTCTCCCGCAACGCCCGCATGGTCCAGTCCGGCACCCGGACCGGATGGCCGGGCGGCCGGGCAGCCCGAACCAGGCCGACCGGAGCACGCCGCCGTTCCCCGGGGCCGAAGGCCACGATGTCCGGCCGAGGAAGGTTCACGCGGTCCGATCGTGGGCTCATCGTACGCCCATCCCTCGACCGCTCACTGCGCAGCGTAAGGCCAGCCGCGCACATCGAATACGAAGAACGGGGAAAAAATAACCCGTCCAAGCCGGAGGAGGATCGACGCCGGCCAGGCCCGGTGCCGCTGCTGCCGGCCCAGCAGTGATGCCGGCATCACTGCTGGGCCGGCAGCGGAAGATCCCGGATGGAGCGTCCCGGTGACGGGCTCCTCGGCAGTTGTGCCACGACGACCGCGTCCTGGCGCCGCAGCCGCAGCAGGTCGGCCGCTCGCCCACAGTTTACCGCGATCATCACCCGACGCAACGCATCCTCGCACAGGGTGACTCCACCACGAGGCACATCGCCGTAGGTATACGTGAACGTGAGCCGCATGACGCGGTTGCCGGCGCGGACCTCGACCAGATCTCCCAACAGAATGCCAGCGGCCTCCAACTCGGCCCGGGTCATGTTGAGCGAGAGGTTGCCGAAGTGGTCGACGGACACGACCTCGCCGTGCACATGGTCGTCGTCGACGCTGCACGCCCGCGGCTGGAAACGCGTGAGCGTGCCGGGGTCGAGCCGGGGGCCGACGTCGGTGAGGGCGAGCCCGGCAGCGAGCCGGGCCGCGACCGGCGCATAGACGTCCCGTCCCCGGAACACCGCGGTGGGCAGCGGCAGCCACAGCTCCCGGTTGGAGATCTCGTGCACCGCGGCGACGCCACCGAGCGCCTCCCAGGCCAGCGACGCCACGCCGTTGTCCGGGCAGACGAAAGTCGAGCCGTCCGTGCTCCGGATCGCCACGCCACGGGTGTAACCGTCGGCATCGAGCCGCTCCACGACGACGAGATGAACCCCTATCGGAAGATAACCGATCGCGCCGACCAGGGTGACGGCCGCATGCCCGACGTCCTGCGGCGCGATGGCGTGGCAGACGTCGAGGACGCGCGCCGACGGGGCGTGCCGCGCGATAACCCCGTGACACACCCCTACAGAGGCATCGTCGACGCCGTAGTCGGACAGGAAATTGATCCACGATCCCGTCATGCCGTCTCCCTGGCTGCGGGCCGGCCACGCTGCCACCCGAGGGAAACAGCCTGCCACACGGTAACAGTTACAGCACGCAAAGCCACATGATACGAGACGACATGGCGGTACGAACTCGTGGCGTGCGAGGTGGACGCCGGACGCTGGGGACCGCGGATCAGCCGACTACCTCCAGGTGCGACCGGACTCCCGGGTACGCCCCACCCCCCGGTGGGCGACCCGCGTACTGGTGCGCTACCTACTTCCTGTCAGCGGCCTACTTCTTGTTGCGGCGCTGAACGCGCGTCCGCTTCAGCAACTTGCGGTGCTTCTTCTTGGCCATCCGCTTACGACGCTTCTTGATGACAGAACCCACGTACCCGACCGATCTATGTTGAGGAATTTACCGGGCGAGCCTACCCGCCACGGCGGGCAACCATCGGAGCCCGGGCACTCCGGTACCCAGGTGCTCCGGTACCCGGGTGCTCTCAACCACGGCCGAGTTCCTGCGACCGACTGCTCGCCGCCTCCAGGGCGTCCATGAGCGCCGCGCGCACACCGCGACGGTCCAGCTCCCGCAGCGCCGCGATCGTGGTCCCGGCCGGAGAGGTGACGGCCTCCCGCAACAGCGCCGGATGCTCGCCGCTCTCGCGCAGCATCCGCGCCGAGCCCAGAGCGGTTTGGGTCATGAGTTCCGCGGCCAGGGTCCGGGGCAGCCCGAGGAGCACACCCGCCTCGATCATCGCATCGACAAGGTAGAAGAAGTACGCCGGTCCGCTACCGGACAGGGCCGTCACCGCGTCGAGCTGGGACTCCGCCACCCGCGTCACCCTGCCGACCGGCGTCAGCAGGGCCTCTGCCGTGGCAAGGTGCTCCTCCTCAGCGTAGCGGCCCCCGCAGATCGCCGACATCGCCTCCCCGACGAGCAGCGGGGTGTTCGTCATCACCCGGACTACTGGGGGAAGCGAAGGTAGCCGCTCCTCGAGAAGATCAGTGGTGATACCCGCCGCCAACGACACCACGAGCGTCCCGTTCGCCACAACCGACCCGATCTCGGCCAGCAGGGTCCCGACGTCCTGGGGCTTCACCGCGATGATCAGAACATCCGCCTTGGCGGCTGCCACCGCCGGCGCCTGCACCTCGACGCCGTGACTCGCCACGATCTCACCAGCTCGGTCGGCATCACGTTCGGCCACGACGATGTCCTGAGCGGCATGTCCGGACCGCAGCAGCCCCGACAGCATCGCCCCGCCGAGCCGTCCCACCCCCATGACCGTAACGATCATGACCATCCTTCCCTTCCACCCGCTTCTACCCCGGCCTGGAGGTTACGGCGCCCTCGGGCGGCCAGCGGAACGCGGATCCCGGCCCACCGTCGTGCGCGGGCTATCAGCCGTAGCCCGACTGGCGATCGGCTCCGCGTCGCCCGTCGTACTCGAGCCGGCGTTCGTGGCCACCCCAGTGGCCGGGTTCGTGACCCGTCCAGAGCTCGTGTCGCGTCCAGGGCTCGTGACGTTCACCTTGCCGGCCGGCGACGGATCGAGGATCGTAGATTATTTTCGGCGGTGTATGGGCGGTCCGTGGCCGCCGGCCGCTGCGCCTCCTCGCCGCCGTTCTGCCGGCCTCGCACCGCCCACGACAGGTCGGCGGTCTCGGTGAGTCCGTACCCATACCCCGGCCAAGGACGGGCGTAGCCCTCATCGATCCATTCATCGGCATCGGCCGGGCCAGCCGCCGGTTGATCGGACCCGACCTCGTACGACGACCAGCCACCGTCGTCCGACCGGTTACCGTCCGACCAGCCGCCCTGCGACCGGGTCCCGGGCGGATCGCCGGGCCGGTCGCGATCCAGCCGATCAGACTGACCGATCGCAGCTGGCGCGGGCCCACGGGGGGTGTCGGCCCACGGGGGTCGGGCACGCTGCGCGGGCTTCTCCACGAACCGGTTCGAGAAGTACGCGATGAACGTGCTGACCGCCGCCGCCACGACGACCGACGGCCACAGCCCGATCCGGGGCACCAGCTGCCCGTTCGCAGCCGAGATCACCGGATAGTGCCAGAGGTAGATACTGAAAGTGATCTTTCCGAGGAAAGCCATCCGCGGACCACCCAGCAGGCGAACCCAGCAGGCGTCGCGACGCAGGTCGGCGCCCAGAATGACCACGGCACCGAGCAGGGCG
>NZ_CDWRCM010000117.1:5665-6018 GCF_977927585.1 Frankia sp. CcWB2
CTGGGCAGGTAGGCGGCATGGTCGAGCCAGTTGGCGTCATAACCGTCCTTGTCCGGCCCAAGGAAGGCGAAGAAGATCAATCCGATCCCCGCGACGAGGCCGAAATCGGCGATCCGACGGCCCGCCCGCCAACGCTCGACCGTCGCCGCCGTGACAGGGGTCATCGTGCCGATCTGCTGGGCGTGCCGGCGGCGGCGCGGCGCGGTCAGGCCCGGCTCCTCTGCGACGAGGGCGCGCAGGCGGGTGTCACGCCAGACCGCCAGCAGACAGCCGATCAGCAGCGGGGTGACGTGCGTGTCCAGCGCGAGGTACACCCGCGAGTGCGGGGCGCCGCCGACGGCCACGGTCCAGGT
>NZ_CDWRCM010000117.1:6570-11597 GCF_977927585.1 Frankia sp. CcWB2
ACCGCCGCGAAGGCGATCATGGCGAGAAGTATCTTCAGCAGGTGCGCCCGGAACCGGTCCGAGCGGCTGACAATCAGGAACAGCCCCGGCCACAGGAGATAGAACTGCTCCTCCAGGGACAAGGACCACACGTGGGCCAACCATCGCCCACCGGCGGCAGGATGTAGGACCTTGTACCAGTTGTTGACATTGAAGAAGGCGGAGAGCGCACTCCCGATGTAGTCGTCCCGGAAGGGGATGTCGTTCCATTTGAATGCCACCGTCACCACGAGCCCGACGAGCAGGTACACCCACATCGCGGGCATCAGCCGGTAGGCCCGGCGCACCAAGAATCGACTCACCGAGATCGTCCCGGTCCGGCTGTGTTCGGTCAGCAGGAGCGCGGTGATAAGAAATCCACTCAGCACGAAGAAGACGTCGACGGCGACGTTGCTGGCATGGATCGCGCCCATGTGGCCGGCGAGGATGGTGTAGATACAGACGATCCGCAACCCATCCAGCGCCGGGTTGTACGCGAACTTCGCCGCGGCGGCAGCCGCCGAGGGCTCGGCCGGCCCGGCCGGCATGGAGGGTCCGGCCGGCGGCTCCCAGCCGGCCGGGGTGCCGTCGCGCTTTATCCTTGTCGCCTCAGTCTGCTGTGGAGCAAGCCGCATGATGACCGTCGCCTCCTCCAGCGGGCGCCGGCAGTCCCGGCACCGACGCCCGACACTCAGGGTGACCGCACGGTGCCGCGGTGACCCGAGCGTGAGGCGCTCCCGAACCACGCCTCCGGTCGGACCAATGGCCCGGACGCGGGTACCCGTATCACTCCGCTACGCCAGCGAAGTCAGACACCACTGTGCGAATGACGCAAGACTAACGGATCGGAAAATTCAGGGCGAGACGGGTACCAGTGGCCACAAAACAACGTCACACCAAAAAAGCGACGCTGTGCGCACGGTTCATTACGAAGACACATCGGCCGAACCATGGCGTCACGGTGCGTCAGAGAAAAGGGGGGGATCGCCGGCTGGGAGAGCCGCGGCAGGGGCGCCCACGCCGTCTCTCCCGCGCGCTACTCGGGAACCTGGGCAATCACCAGGAGCGTACGAAACGGCTCGACGACGACACCGTCAGGAAAGGCGCGCAGCATCGTGCGACGCTCCGCGTCAAGGAAATCGCCGAGGCGATCGCCGATGGCCGCGACGTAGGACTTCGACCGCTGCCACGTGAGGTAGTCATCGATGTTAATCCGGCGCCGCCACCGGCCGGTCAGGGTGACGACCTCACTGAAGTGGCCGGTCCACCGCAGCTCGTCGGCGAACGGTCGCGCACGGTACCCGCGGTGATATCCGGAGTTCATCCGCTCGAGCCGTTCCTGCTGGCGCTGCCACCACCGGTACTCCTCGGCGTCGACGTCGTTCCACCACACGGCGAGGGCTCCGCCGGGCCGCAGCACGCGGGCGGCCTCGGCCGCGGCGGTCGGCACATGTACCCAGTGCCATGCCTGGGCATAGCAGACCAGGTCGGCAACCTGGTTCCGGAAGGGCAACGCCTCCCCGTCCCCGCGCACCGTGGGCAGTCCGGGGCTCCGCTCGCGCAACCGCGCCAGCATGTTCGGCCCGGGTTCCACCGGTACCACCCGCGCGCCCCGGCCGATCAGCAGGCGCGTGGCGATGCCGGTCCCGGCGCCGACGTCAAGCACGTCCGCGCCGCGCAGCGGCCGCCCGAGGAACCGCTCGACGTCACGGAAGATGTGGTCGGGATAACTCGGCCTGGCCGCGGCGTAGGCATCCGCCAACGGGTCGAACAGCGAGCCGGTGGGGGTACGACCAGAAGGGACGGACACTCCGCCATGGTGGCACTCGACCATAGCGGCGATCCACGGGAACGGTGTCAGCCCCGGACGCGGGTCAGCTGTCGGTGGATCAGCTATCGGTGGATCAGCCGTAGGTGGAACGGAGTCCTGCGGCAGACGGTGCGGCGAAGTGCAGACGGGTGAACGCCAGCGCCTCGGCGAGTTCGGCCTCGCGCTGGGCGCGCGACTCGGCCCGCCTGGTGTTGATCTCGACCACCACGGTGCCGGCGAAACCGCCGGCGGCCAGCAGTTCGAGCAGCTCGGCACAGGGCTGCGTGCCACGACCGGGGACGAGATGTTCGTCTTTGGCCGAGCCCAGACCATCGGCCATATGCACGTGGACCAGCCGCTCGCCGAGAAGCTCGGCCATCTCGAGCGGGTCCGAGCGGGACACACTCGTGTGCGACAGGTCGAGGGTGACATGCGCGTAGTCATCCTCGACCGGGGACCAGTCCGGGGCATAGGCGGAGACCTCCCGCCCCCGCGCCCGCAGCGGGAACATGTTCTCCACCGCGAAGCGGATGTCGGTCTCGCCGGCCATCCGCTCGATGCCCGTCACGAACTCGCGGGCATAGTCCCGCTGCCAGCGAAACGGCGGGTGGACGACGACCGTCGACGCGCCGAGCGTCTCAGCCGCGGTACGGGCCCGCACCAGCTTCGCCCATGGATCCGTACCCCAGACCCGCTGGGTGAGCAGCAGGCACGGCGCGTGAATGGCCAGAATCGGGATGCCGTGATAGTCTATCAGCCGCTTCAGCGCCTGCGGATCCTGGCTGACCGGATCGGTCCAGACCATAATCTCGACCCCGTCATACCCCAGCCGCGCCGCCATCTCGAAGGCCGAGGCGGTGGACTCGGGATAGGTCGAAGCCGTGGAGAGCGCCACGCGGGCACCCGGAGCGGTCGTGACCAGCTCGGGCGCTCCGCGCGGGACAACGGGCGAGGAGCCACCGCCACCACCGCAGCCGCCGCCACCGCCACCGCCGGGCCCCGGACCGCCCGCGGCCCTGCCGGACGAGATCGGGGCGGGAGCCATCGCGGTCGGCGCCACCGACCGCGCGTCGTCACGCCATGCCTGCAATCCGTCTCCCTGCCGCGCGAGCCGGGGGTTGGCCGTCATGACCGACCTCTCTCCCAGGCTAGGCCATCTCCGCGGGCCCGCCCGCACAGACATCCGCGGGATGACGGTTGGAACCCCCCTATCGCCCGTGAGAACGGCCACATCAGGCAATTACGCACCTCGAAAGCACTTTCTGCAACGCCCATGTCACCCTCTGTCGGGTAAAGGGAATTCATCGCTCCGGCGTCAGGATGAGGTGAGCCAGTCCAGCCGGCGCAGGATCACCCCTTCGCGCAGGGCCCAGGGGCAGATCTCCACCTCGTGGATGGCAAACAGACCGAGAGCCTCGTCCGCGACGACCGCCCCCGCGACCAGCTGGGCCGCCCGGGAGGCGGAGACGCCCGGCAGCGCCGCGCGTTCCTCGACCGACATCCGGCACACCTTGGCCGTCACCTCCGCGAGGTCGTCCCGGCGCAGCACCCGGCGGGTATAGGGACCGCGGCTGTAGGGCTCCGCACCGGCGATCCGGGCCAGCGACCGGAAGGTCTTCGACGTCGCCACCGCCCTCGTGTGCTCCCCCAGGGGGTAGATCGTGCCCACGATCGGCGCGATCTGGGACCGGACATAACGGCGCAGCTCGCTGAGCTCGGACCGCTTGGGCGGGTCGCTCGGAACCAGCCAGTCCCGGGTCAGCCGGCTCGCGCCGAGCGGCAGGGATGCGACCACCTCGGGATCCTCGTGCATGCCGGCGCCGATCTCCAGGGAACCACCGCCGATGTCCAACGCCAGCAACCGGCCGGCGCTCCAGCCGAACCACCGGCGGACGGCGAGGAAGGTCAACCTGGCCTCCTCCTCCCCGGGCAGGACGCCGATGGCGACCCCGGTGGCCTCGCCCACCCGGCGCAGGACCGCCTCTCCGTTGGTGGCGTCCCGCAACGCCGACGTGGCGAAGGCCGCCAGATCGTAGACCCCGAGCGCGTCGGCCTGCTGGCGCATGTCCAGAATGCAGGAGGTCAGAGCGCGCTCTCCGGCGGCGTCCAGCGCCCCGTCCGTGTCGAGCAGTTCCACCAGCCGCAGCGGCACGCGCACACTGGCGGCCGGCTGTGGCTGGCCGCCCCGGTGCGCGTCCACGACAAGCAGGTGGACGGTGTTCGAGCCGATGTCGATCACACCAAGACGCATCGGACCGGGATGTGGACCCGCCGGGAGCGGACTCACCGCGGCCGCCTGCCGTCCCGGAGCGACAGCGGCGTCGGGCTGCGCCACGATCTTCGGAAACCACGCACCCGGACACACGCCACCGAGCACCTCTTCACCGTTCCCTCCGGCCGCGACCGCCGGGGTCACGGCTCGAACTTGTATCCCAGTCCCCGAACGGTCACCAGGTGCCGCGGGTTGCCGGGTTCGTGCTCGATCTTTGTCCGCAGTCGTTTGACGTGGACATCCAGGGTCTTGGTGTCGCCGACGTAGTCCGACCCCCAGACCCGGTCGATCAGTTGGCCCCGGGTCAGCACCCGGCCCGCGTTGCGCAGGAACATCTCCAACAGCTCGAACTCCTTGAGCGGCAGGGTGACCGTGGTCCCGTCGACGGTGACGACATGGCGCTCAACGTCCATCCGGACCGGGCCTGCCTCCAACGTCGCGTCCCCCACCTCCTCGTTCTCCGACCGCCGCCGCAGCACCGCGCGGATCCGCGCCACCAGTTCCCGGGCGGAGAACGGCTTCGTGACGTAGTCGTCCGCTCCGAGTTCCAGCCCGAGCACCTTGTCGATCTCGCTATCCCGAGCGGTCAGCATGATGATCGGCACAGTGGAACGGGTTCGCAAGGTCCGGCACACTTCCGTGCCCGACAGGCCCGGCAGCATGAGGTCCAGCAGCACAAGATCAGCCCCCCGCCGATCGAACTCGGCCAGCGCGCTGGGGCCGTCGGCGACGACTCCCACCTCGAAGCCCTCCCGTTCCAACATGAACGACAACGCGTCGGAGAAGGACTCCTCGTCCTCGACCACGAGCAGCCGGGTCACCTGTTCGCTCCCCTTGTTACGTTGGACGGACCGGCCGACCCGGACCGCTTCCTGTTATTGTCGATGGGACGGGTGGACCCGCCGCGTTCACTGGTCATGACCAGTA
>NZ_CDWRCM010000117.1:11907-14384 GCF_977927585.1 Frankia sp. CcWB2
CCGTTCACCGTTCACGAACCGCCACCGAGTTCATCATCGCCATGATGTTCACCATCGCCCCGACCGCGGGCGTCGGCACCGACCCCGACGACGTCGAAGCCATCCACCCCGTCATCCTCGCGGGTTTCGTCCGGGCCGTCCGTCATCGCATCGTCATCGTCGCCGGTGAACAGCGGCAGCCGGAGCGTGAAGGTGGAACCCGCGCCCTCGGCGCTCCACACGGAGACCACGCCGCCGTGATTGGTCGCGATGTGCTTGACGATGGCGAGCCCCAGGCCGGTCCCACCGGTCGCGCGGGATCGCGCCGGATCCGCCCGATAGAAACGTTCGAAGACCCGTTCCAGGTCCTTCTCCGCGATCCCGATGCCCTCGTCGGCGACGGAGATCTCCACGCTCCCACCGCTGCGCCGGACCCCGAGCACGACCCGGGTGCCACGCGGCGAGTAGCTGATCGCATTGTCGAGCAGGTTCGCGACGGCGGTCACGAGCTGGCCCTCGTCCCCGCACACCGGCAGGTCATCGTCGCCGATCACCACAACCGAGATCGCCTGGGCCTGCGCTGCCAGCCGGGTACGGTCGACCGCCTCGGTGAGCACCGCGGACGCCCGCATCGGCCGCAGGTTGGGCAGCGGATCGGCGCCCTGCAGCCGGGAGAGATCGATGATCTCCTGAACCAGACGGGCGAGCCGGGCCGATTCGTGAGTCATCCGGGAGGCGAACCGGCGGACTGCCACCGGGTCCTCGCAGGCCGCGGCGACCGCTTCGGCAAGGACGTGCAACGCACCGACCGGTGTCTTGAGCTCGTGGCTGATGTTCGCCACGAAGTCCCGACGGACGGCCTCGACCCGACGCGACTCGGTGATGTCATCCACGATGACGGCGACATGACCGGACGAGTCCAGCAGCCGGGCCCGGGCACGCACCGCCAGCCCCTCCTGGTCCGGTCGGGGACGGGTGAGGGGGGGCTCGGGGACGGGCGGCAGCTCGAGCTGCCGCTCCTGGTCACTGCCCGCGAGCCGGGTGGCCCGGACGAGATCGGCCAGCTCCGCCACCGCGATCTCGTCGGCGGCGACCACACCCATGCGTCGCGCGACCGTGTTCACCAGGACCACCCGGTCCGCGGTGTCGAGGACGAGCAGACCGGTCGGCAGGCCGGCGATCACCCGACGCACGAGCTTCGCCGGCAACGTCATGCCGCCGGTGTCCCCGCCGGACGCCGAACCAGTCGTCAGGTCAGTCGTCGAGTCAGTCGTCGAACCGGCTGTTCCAGGCACTGCTGTCATCGTCCACCATCGTCCACTCACCCTGCACGGCCTGCCGACCTGCACGAGCTGCACGAGCTGCGGATGCGGTGTGTACCGGTTGTCATGGCATCCGCCGACCTGTCACCCACTCGCCGCATGCTAGGTGTCCGCATGCCACCTAGGTATTGCTCTGCAAGCCTCCACCGCCGATCGTCGCTAGCTGTTCATCAGACCCATCGCCAAAGTTCACCAGAGAGCGAGAGGTCCGCATCATCGTCAGAGCCGGAGCGACGCAAGTACCCAGGACCATCATGATCAAGTCAATCCCTCAGGATCTCTGACCCCTCGATCCGCCACCGAATGAGAAGGAGCCGTCCGTGCGGGACGCCTTCACCGACGAGCTCGATAGCATCAACCAGTCCCTGATCGAGATGACCAACCTGGTCGCCTCGGCCATGGCCCGGGCCACCACCGCTCTCCTCGACGCCGATCTCCAACTCGCCGAAAACGTCATCAGCGGAGACGAGACGGTCGACCTGCTGCGCAACGAGATCGAGGAGCGGGCCTTCGACGTGATGGCCCGCCAGGCCCCGGTCGCCACCGATCTGAGGATGATGGTGGCCACGCTGCGGATCGTCGCCGACCTGGAGCGGATGGGCGACCTCGCCCTGCACGTGGCGAAGGTCGCCCGTCGGCGCTATCCGGGCCGGGCGATCCCGCCGGAGCTTCGTGCGACCATTCTGGAGATGGGGCAGGTCGCGCAGCGCATCGTCGCGAAGGCCGGATCGGTGATCGCCAGCCGGGACACCGACCTCGCCAAGCAGTTGGAGGCCGACGACGATGCGATGGACGGGCTGCACCGCGCCCTGTTCCACATACTGATCGAGAAGCCCTGGCCGCACGGGATGGAGGCGGCGATCGACATCACTCTCTGCGGCCGCTACTACGAGCGGTACGCCGACCATGCGGTCTCGGTCGCCCGCCGGGTGCTCTACCTGGTCACCGGAGATTCCAGCCGCACGTGAGGGCACCCGGGGGATCCGCCCCCGGCCTCGCGCGCGTGGCCCCCACGCACGGCCCGACGGTTCCCCGCGTGCATCCCGCCGACGCTATGGCAGCTGCCCGAGATGGCCCGCGACGGTGGCACGGGCCGGTCAGGGCTATAGGACTCGGCCGGGACTATATGGCTATAGGAGTCGAAATGAAATAACTTGCGCGTTTCGAACCCTCCAC
>NZ_CDWRCM010000118.1:0-13338 GCF_977927585.1 Frankia sp. CcWB2
GGGCTCGGGGGCGTCTCGCTCGCCGGCGTGGCGCGGTGGCCGCCGCCGGCGGCCAGTAGGGTCGGCCCCTCGAGGCCGGCCAGCTCGGTCCGCCAGGCCGCGCGGGCGGCGTCCCGATCCTGGGCCCGCAGCCAGCGCAGGTAGTCCGAGTACGAGCGGACGGCGGGCGGCCGGGGCGGCGGGGCGGCATCGGCATCGGCATCGGCATCGGCATCGGCGGCCAGCGTGAACAGTTCCCGCAGCACCAGCGGCAGCGACCAGCCGTCCAGGATGACGTGGTGGGCGCAGACCGCCAGCCGGGCGCTGTCCGCTCCGGTGCGGACCCACAGGAACCGGATGAGCGGCGGCGTGGTCAGATCGAAGCGCGCCGCCCGGTCGGCCACGACCAGCCGCTCGGCCTCGGCCAACCGCTCGGCGGCCGGCCAGCTGGAGAGGTCGACGATCGTCCACTCCGGTTCGGCCCGGTCCAGGATGGCCTGGGCCGGGGCGGCGCCGTCGGCCAGGATGGCGGCGCGCAGGAGGTCGTGCCGGGCGACGAGCTCCCGCGACGCCGCGCGCAGGCGTTCAGGGTCGAGGTCGTCGGCGTCGCCGCGCAGGTCGAGGACGAACTGGATGACGTAGACGTCCGGCGTGCCGTCCCCGTCGACGAGGCGGTGGAACAGCATCCCCGCCTGCGACGGCGACAGCGGCCAGACCTCGGTCAGGCCGGGCAGCCGCTCCCGCCAGCGGGCCAGGTCCGCCGGGTCGACCGGGGCCAAGCCCACGGGCGCCAAGCCCACAGGCGCCTGCTCTGAAGGCGTCTGGTCTGAAAGCGCCTGGTTCGCGGGGGCCGAGGCGTCCGCCGCTGCGGCCAGGCCGGCGACGGTCGGCGCGGCGAACACGTCGGCCAGCTCGACCGTCACGCCGGCGGCAGCCGCCCGGGTGACCACGGCGAAAGCCAGGATGCTGTCGCCGCCCCGCTGGAAGAACGAGTCGTCGACGCCGACGTCGGGCTGGCCGAGCACGGCCGCGAAGACGTCCCGCAGGACCGCCTCGGTCCGGGTGGCCGGAGCCCGAGCAGGCAGAGCCCGGCCGGACCGGGCCGCCGCCCGGAAATCGGGCGCGGGCAGCGCGCGGCGATCCAGCTTCCCGCCGGGGGTGGTGGGCAGCGCGGGCATCGCTACGAAGGCCGCCGGCACCATGTAGTCGGGCAGCGCCGCCGCCACGTGGGCGCGCAGCGCCGCCGCGAGCGCCCCGCTGCCGGCTTCGTCCGCTGCCGCCCCGGCTGGGATGACGTAGGCGACCAGCGCCCGGCCGGCCGGCCCGTCCTCGCGGACGACCACGGCGCAGCGGGCGACCGCCGGGTGGCGGTCGAGCACCGCCTCGATCTCACCCGGCTCGACCCGGAAGCCGCGGACCTTGACCTGATCGTCCGAGCGGCCGGCCAGGACCAGCTCGCCGCTAGCCGTCCACCGGGCGAGGTCGCCGGTCCGGTACATCCGCTCGCCGGTCCCGAACGGGCTGGCGACGTAACGGGACGCACCCAGCGCCGGCCGAGCCAGGTAGCCGTGGGCGACGCCCACGCCGGCAAGGTACAGCTCGCCGACGACGCCCGGCGGTACCGGCATGAGAGCGCCGTCCAGCACGTAGGCCCGGGTGTTGCGCAGTGGGCGGCCGACCGTCGGCCGCCCACGGTCGGCGCTTCGCACCGGGCCGGTCGTCGCCCAGACCGTCGTCTCGGTCGGCCCGTACAGATTGGTCAGGCTCTCCGCGCGGGCGGTGAGCTCGCGGGCGAGGTCGGCCGGCAGCGGTTCGCCGCCGCACAGGACCCGCACCCGCGGGTAGGGCCCAGCAGCCGCGTCAAGGATGGATCGCCAGCGCGATGGGGTCGCCTGGGCCAGCGTCACCGCGCCCGCGGTCAGCAGCCGGGCCAGCTCCGAGGGGTCGCGGGCCGCCCCGCCCTCGACGAGATGGATCGAGGCGCCGACGGTCAGCGGGGCGAGCAGTTCGACCGTGCTCGGGTCGAAGCCCAGCGTGGTCGCGGCCAGGACCCGGTCGGCTGACCCGATACCCACGGTCTCGGCGAACGACGACAGGAAGTTCGCCAGGGACCGGTGGCCGACCAGGACGCCCTTCGGCCGGCCGGTCGAACCCGACGTGTAGATCACGTAGACCGGGCTGTCCGCGTCGACGGCGGGCGGCCACGATCCAGCGGCCGGCACCGCCGCGGCGCCGGCCTCGGGCTCGGGCTCGGCCTCGGGCTCGGCCTCGTCGATCAGGACGAGCCGCGTCCCGGGCGCGACCCGCAGCCGCGCGGCGAGCGATCCCGTGGTGACCAGCACCGACGGGGCCGCGTCCTCGATCATGAACGCGATCCGGTCCGCCGGGTAGTCGGGGTCGATCGGGAGGTAGGCGGCGCCGGCCCGGGCGGCGCCGGCGAGCGCGACGACCAGGTCGACCGAGCGGGGCAGCGCGATCCCGACAATGGAACCGGGCCGGGCGCCGCGCCTGGCCAGCCGGCGCCCGAAGGCGTCGGCCGCCGCCGCGAGCTCACCGTAGGTCAGGGTCCGCTCGGCGGTGACCAGCGCCGTCCGGTCGGGGCTGGCCGCGGCCCGAGCGGCGAACAGCGCCACCCACGGCTCGGTCGGGCTGGGCCCGGCGGTGTCGTTCCAGTCGACCAGCACCCGGTCACGCTCGGCCGAGCCGAGCAGGTCGATCGGGCCGATCGCCGTGCCGGGCTCGGCCAGCGCCCGGGCCAGCAGCCGCTCCAGCCGCGGGCCCACCGAGCCGGCGAACGCCGCCGACACCGAGCCCGGCTGGTAGGTCGTCTCCAACTCGAGCGGGCCAAAGCCGCCGTCCCCGCCGAACTCGGCCACCACCATCAGCGGGAACTGGGCGGTGCCGTTGGGCAGCGGGCGGCGCTCGCCGCGCAGGTCCCGGCCGTCCTGGTCAGTGCGGTGGAGGGCGGCAGCGGCCGGCGAGCGGACGGCGAACATCGTGCTGAACAGGCTGGACACGCCGTCGGAGCGGTCCGGGTTGAGTTCGCGCGCGACGTCGGCCAGGTCGACGTCGGCGTGCGCGAGGGCGCCCCGGCACACCTCGCGGGTCCGGGCGACCAGCTCGGTGAACGTGTCGGCCGGGCCGACGGTGAGCCGGAGGCAGATGGTGTTGCCGAAGTAACCGATGACGCCGTCGGTCCCGGCGCCGTCCCGGTTGACGACGGGCGAGCCGACGGTGATGTCGGTGGCGCCGGTGGCCCGGTGGATCAGGGCCGCGTAGGCGGCGAGCAGCACCACGAACGGCGTCGCGCCGTGCCGGGCGGCGAACGCCCGCACCTGGCCGGCCAGCTCGGCCGGGGCGTGATGGACGACCTGCCGGCCCGCGTCGCGCCGACGGCCGGCCGGCGGGTCGGCCGGCTGCGGCTGGCCCGGCTGCGGGTCATCTGGGCTCGGCTCGGGCAGGCGTACCGGATCGGCCAGCGGGAGCAGCCGTTCCCGCCAGTAGGCCCGCCCGGCCGGGCGGGCAGCCGTCTCGGCTGCCGGCCCCGCCGCGTCGATGAACGAGACGGTGGCGGGCGGGCCGTCGCCGTCCCGGCGGTCGTAGGCGGCCAGCAGGTCACCGAAGAAGACGTCCCAGGACACGTCGTCCCAGGCGATGTGGTGGGCGGCCACCGCGAGCAGGTGCCGGAGCGGGCCGTGGCGCAGCACGGTGACCCGCAGCGGCGATTCGGCGGTGAGGTCGAACGGGCGCCGGGCCGCGCGCAGCGCGATCTCCCGTGCGCGCTCCTCCCGCTCCTCGGCGGGCACGGTCGTCAGGTCCACGCTGAGCCACGCCGGTTCGATGTCGTCCCGGAGCACCTGCTCGAGCTGCCCGTCCGGGGTGACCCGGTAGGTCGTGCGGAGGATCTCGTGCCGGCGGGCGACGGAGAGCAGCGCCCGGCGCAGCGCATCGACGTCGAGCGGGCCGGTCAGCTCGAACCCGGCTGAGATCGTGTAGGCGGCGCTGCCCGGGTCGAGCCGCGACAGGAACCACATCCGGCGCTGTCCCGGGCTGGCCGGGTAGCCCCGGCCGGGCTCCCGTCGCGGCCGGGGGCCGGCGCCGCTGGCTGGCTCGCGCGTCAGTCGCTCGGCCGCCAGCCGGCGGCGGAGCAGCTCGCGTTTGCGCTGCGCGGAGTCGGGACTCGCCACGATGCACGTCCTTCCAGTGGTGCGGCTTCCAGCGGTGCGGCTTCCGATACGGCCTAGGGGAGGCGGGCGTGGCTGAGGGCCCGCGCCCGCGCCGTCGCCCGGCGGCGCTAACCGAGACGGCGGCGCAGCTCCCGCTTGTCAATCTTTCCGACGGGGGTGAGCGGTAACGTGTCGACGATCGTGAGCAGGTCGGGGAGCATGAAGCGGGCCAGCCCGCGCTCGCGCAGGTACGCCTTGACCGCCTTGAGGGTCAGCGTCGCCCCGGGCCTCGGGACGACCACCGCGCGGACGCTCTCGCCGGCCTGCTCGTCCGCCGCTGCGATGACGGCGGCCTGGGCGATCGACGGGTGGGCGAGCAGGTGCTCCTCGAGCTCGGTGGCGGAGACGTTCTCGCCGCCCCGGTTGATGACGTCCTTGAGCCGTCCCTCGACGACCAGGTTGCCGCTGGCCGTCAGCCGGACGAGGTCGCCGGTGCGGTAGAAGCCGTCGGGGCTGAACGCGGTCGCGTTGTGCTCGACGGCCCGGTAGTAGCCGCGCACGGTGTAGGGGCCGCGGGTCCACAGCTCGCCGATCTCGCCGGGCGCCACGTCGGCGCCGTCGCGGTCGACGATCCGGATCTCATCGGCGGGCGCGAGCGGGCGGCCCTGGGTGGTGAAGGCGAGCTCGTCGTCCTCGTCCGGGCGGGTGTAGTTCAGCAGCCCCTCGGCCATGCCGAAGACCTGCTGAACGCGCGGGCCGAGGACCGTCGGGATGCGCCGGGCCAGCTCGGCGTCCAGGCGGGCGCCCCCGACCTGGAGCAGGCGCAGGCTGGCGGTGTCCGGCCCCTCCCATCCGGCGGCGTCGACCCAGATCCGGGCCAGGGCCGGGACGAGGGCGGTCACCGTGACCCGTTCCCGGGCGATGAGCTCGAAGACGATCTCGGGGCTGGGGGATGGCGCCAGGACCACCGTCGCGCCGACGCCGAGCGCTCCCAGGATGCCCGGGCAGGCCAGCGGGAAGTTGTGCGCGGCGGGCAGCGCGACCATGTAGACGTCGTCGCTGGTCAGCCCGCACAGCCGGGCGCTGGCCTCCGCGTTGTACGCGTAGTCCCAGTGGGTGCGCGGGATAAGCTTGGGCTTGCCGGTCGTGCCGCCCGAGATGAGCAGCACCGCGACGCCGGCCGGCTCGGGCACCGGTGGTGGCGCGGCCTGCCCGCCGGCCCGAGCGGCGGCCCCGGCCGCCGCTACGGCGTCGAGGCCGGTGAACGGACCGGCCTCACCGGCCACCAGCACATGACCCACCGACGGGACCGTGGCGACGATCTCCTGGGCCAGCGCCCGATGATCGAAACCCTCGTGCGTGTCCGGGATGGCGTAGGCCACGGCGCCGGACAGCCGGGCCAGGTGCTCGATCTCGACCCGGCGGTGCGCGGGCAGCACGAGCACCGGGATCGAGCCCAGCCGGAGCAGCGCGAACAGCAGCGTCACGAACTCGGCGCGGTTGGGCAACTGGACCAGGACGCGGTCGCCGGGGGCGAGGCCGAGCCGGGCGAGGCCGGCGGCCAGGTCATCGGCGGCCAGGTCGAGGTCGGCGTAGGAGAGCCGGACCGGCCGGGCCGGCGGACCGGCCACGACGGCGGTGGCCGAGCCGGACCGGCAGGCCCAGGCCCGGAGACGATCGCCGAGCGGGGCGCCCCGCCAGTAGCCCTCGTCCACGTAGCGGCGGGCGAACTCGTCCGGCCAGCGGACCCAGCCGTCCGCCGCGCCCGGCTCGACTGGCGGACCGGTGACCGGCGGGGCGCTCACCGTTCGGTCCCGGCGGCGGCGGTCGCGCCGGAGGGATCGGCCGGGCCGAGCAGCCGCTCCTCGATCTCGTCGTCGGAGAGGCCGGCGATCTCCCAGGCGATCGCCGCGACGCGGTCGAGCCGCCCGGGCGTGGGCTCGGCCGCGCGCAGGTCCCGCGCGAGCGCGGCGACCGTCGGCGCGCCGAACAGCATTCGGACCGACACGTCGCCGGTGTCGAGCTCGTCGCGCAGCCGGGCCACCACGGCGGTGGCGAGCACGGAGTCGCCACCGAGGGCGAAGAACTCCTCGGTGACCCCGAACTCGTCGAGGCCCAGCGCCTCCCGCCAGACCGAGAGGATTACCCGTTCCAGGTCGGATCCTGGCGGGGCCGCGGCCGGCCGCGTTCCGTCGAGATCGCGTTCGAGGATGGCGCCGACCGCCTTACGGTCGATCTTCCCGTTGGCGCTCAGCGGGAGTTCGGCCACCGCGACGACCCGGTCGGGCACCATGTGCGGCGGCAGGACGGCCCGCAGGCCGGCCCGGACCGCCGCCGGGTCAACCGGGTCGGCAGGGTCAACCGGGCCATCCCCCGTGTCCGGAACGACGACGGCCCCGAGCGCGCTCGGACGCCCGTCCGCGCCGCCGGTCAGCACGGCCACCCCGGCCCGGACGCCGGGCAGCGAGGCGAGCGCCGCCTCGATCTCCCCCAGCTCCACCCGGAAGCCTCTGATCTTGATCTGGTGGTCGCGGCGGCCCAGGAACTCGACGGTGCCGTCCGGGAGGTAGCGGGCGAGGTCGCCGGTGCGGTACCAGCGCTCGCCGCCGTGGGTGACGAACCGGTCGGCCGTGCGCTCCGGGTCACCCCGGTAGCCGCGGGCGACGCCGGCCCCGCCGATCCACAGCTCGCCGGCGACGTGGTCGGGGCAGTCGCGGCCCAGGGCGTCGACCACGCGCAGCCGGACGTTGCGCAGCGGGGTGCCGTAGGGCACCGAGCGCCATTCGGGCGGCACCGGCCCACCCCCGACGACCTCGCACACGGTGGAGTGGATGGCGGTCTCGGTCGTGCCGCCGAACCCGAGGAACCGGCAGCCGGGGACGGCCGCCTCGAGCCGGCCGGGCAGGTCGACGCCGACCCGGTCACCGCCCAGAAGCACCGCGCGCAGGCTGGCGCCCAGCGGCACCCCGGTGGCCAGGACCAGGTCCAGCACGGCCGGCACGCAGTTGAGGATCGTGACGCTGTGGTCCGCGATAAGCTCGGCCCAGCGGGCGGCCTCGCGGCGGGACTCCTCGTCCACGATCACCACCGCGCCGCCGGATGACAGCGGGGCGAAGATGTCGAAGACCGACAGGTCGAAGTCGATGGCCGAGACGGCCAGCGTCCGGTCGCCCGGGCCGAGGCCGAGCCGGTCGACCAGGTCGTCGATGGTGTTCATCGCGGCCCGGTGGCCGACCTCGACTCCCTTCGGCTGACCGGTCGAGCCCGAGGTGAACAGAACGTAGGCCGGTTCGTCCAGGCGGACGGGATCGTCGGCCGCGCTCAACGTGAGTGTGCCGGGCGGGGCGGACGGGCCGGCGGCGAGCGCGTCGTCGAGGGTGAGCGGGGACACCCCGGCTGGCCAGTCCGGCCCGGGAGGCGCTGCGGATGACGCCGCGGACGGCGTGGTGATGACCGTGCGGAAGCCGGCGGTGGCGACGATCCGCGCGACCCGGGCCGGCAGCTGGTCCACCCCGACCGGCACGTAGGCCGCCCCGGCCGCCAGCACGCCGAGGACGGCGATGACCTGGTCCGGTCCCTTCGGCAAGCTGACGCCGACCAGGTCCCCCGGCCGCACGCCCCGGGCGGCGAGGGCGCCGGCCACCGCCGTCGCCCGGGCGGCCAGCTCGCCGTAGGACAGCGACCGGCGCACCGGCGACTCGCCGCCGCCGGCCGCTGAGTCCCACAGCAGCGCGAGCGCGTCCGGACGCCGCGCCGCCGCCGCGAAGAACTCCTCGTGGAGCAGGCGGGTGGACGCCGGTCCCTCGATCGCATTGACCCGGCGTCGCACCGTCCGGGTGGACTCGCCGAGGAGGCCGTCGACGGGCTGGTCCCAGGCCGTGCCGTCCGTGGCTGGCGCCGGGCCGGGGCCGGCCGGGCTGGGGTCGGCCAGACCCCGCACGAGCCGTTCGAACGCGGTGAACATCGCGTCGACGACGCCGGGAGCGAACGTGTCCTCACGGACGTCCCAGTTGACCAGCAGGCCCCCGTCAAGCTCGGTGACCTGGGCGTCAAGCAGGACCTGCGGGCCCTGCGAAATGATCCACACCGGCTGGCCGAACTCCCGGCGCACCGAGGCATCGAACAGCTCGCCGAGGCCGAGCGCGCTGGTGAACACGACCGGCGCGAGCACCGGTTCGCCCCGGTGGCGGCCCAGGGCGCGGAGCGCCTCGACGCCGGAGTAGTCGGCGTGGGCAGCGTCAGCGTGCAGCCGGGTCTGGATCCGGCGGGCCCGCTCGACGAACGGAATGCGGTCGGTCAGGTCGATCTCCAGCAGAACCGAGCTGGTGAAGTCGCCGACGATCCGGTTGACGTCGGGGTGGAGCTGCTCGCGGTCGAACAGCGGGACGTTGAGGAGGAAGCGCGACTGCGCGCTCCAGCCGCCGAGCACTTCGGCGAACGCGGTCGCGACGGCCATGGCCGGGGTGATGCCGTGCCGGTGGGCCGCCCGGCCGAGGGCCTCGCGGGCGGGTGGCGGTAGCTGGAAGTGACGCCGGGAAACCCGGGGCGGTCCGCCGGGCTCGCCGGGGGCGCCGAGGCTCGGTACCAGCGGGAGCTGGGGCGCCCCGGGCACGCCGGGCAGGCGGTCGAGCCAGGCGCGCCGGGCCCGCTCGGCCGCCGCGCGCGGGAGAGCGTCGCGTTCCGCCCGGTAGCGGCGGTAGCTGTAAGCCGGCGCGGGCGCGACCTCGTCCGGGCACCCGTACTCCTCGGCCAGGTCGGCCAGCAGCACGCGGTAGCTGACCGCGTCGGCGGCGACCATGTCGACGTCGAGGTGGAAGCGGGTCGTGCCGTCGGGCCGCAGGCTCAGCGCGGTCGAGAAGACCTCCCCCCGTTCGATGTCGAGCATCTGGTGGGATAACTGGTCGCGGACGGCGGCCAGCCGGGTGGCGGCGGCGTCCTCGTCCAGGTCGCGCAGGTCGTGGACGATCAGGCCGCGCCAGCCGGGCGCCGGTTCGACGACCTGGCCGCCGTTGTCGGTGATCCGGGTCCGCAGCGCCTCGTGCCGCTCGATGAGCCGCTCGATCGCGGCGGCCAGCCGGGCCGGATCGAGGGCGTTCCCATCGAACTCGGTGTAGAGGTGCGCGGCGACGCCGCCGTAGGGCTGCCCGTCGCCGCGCCCGATCCAGTAGGCGTGCTGCATGAGCGCCAACGGGAACTCGGCGCCGTCAGCCTCGGCCGGCGCGACGGCCACCGGTGCGGGCGGGGCCGGCTCGCTCGCGGGTTCCTCGCTCCCGGGCTGGAGCATGACGGCGGGGCTCCCGGGCTGGAGCATGACGGCGGGCTGCCTTCCGGCCAGCAGCTTGAACCAGCCGTCCAGGGTCGGGGTCTCGGCCAGCTCCGCGAAGTTGACCTTGATGCCGGCCCGCCGCCAGCCCCCGATCGCCCGGATCAGCGCGATCGACTCGAGGCCCCGCTCGAAGAGGTTGTCGTCGTCCCCGAGCTCGGCCGGATCCTCCCCGAGCAGCTCGGCGACGGTGCGCCGGAGCCTTTCGAGATCGCCGAGCGCTTCCAGATCATCGACCGCCGCCGGGACCGGGCGGGCCGGCTGGGCCGGCACGAGGAAGCGGCTGACGCTGCGTAGCTTCTCGCGCGTCTCCTCCAGCTCCCGTTCCGGGCGCGACGCCCCGAGGACGCCGGCCCCGGCCCGCAGCCAGGTCCGGCCGTCGTGCTGGAACGCCGTCCGCAGGACGAGGGCGGCGTCGAGGGCGCCGTCCGAGGTCGCGCTGATCACGGCGCCGCTATAGAGGCCGCGCGGCGACGGCTCGTAGCGCCGGATCGCCGCGCAGGCGGCGTCCTTCGGCGCGCCGGTCGCCGTGATGGACGGGAAGACGGCGGCCAGCGCGTCCCAACAGTCCCGGCCGGCGGCGAGTCGGCCGCTGACCCGCGAGGCCAGGTGCTGCACGCTGCCCCGCTCGAGGACGGTCATGAACTCGTCCACGACCAGCGTGCCCGGCGCGCACAGCGGCCGGAGCTCGTCCTGGGCCGCCTGGACGGACACGGCGTGCTCGTAGATCTCCTTCGGGTCGCGTAGCAGCGCCTCCCGCCGGGCCCGGTCTCCGTCCCCGCCGTCGAACGCGGCCGTGCCGGCCAGCGGTTGGGTGGAGACCCGGCCGTCGGCGTCGACCTCGACCACGGTCTCCGGGCTGAACCCGATCGCGCGCAGGCCGTCCAGATCGAGCAGGAAGGAACGGGCCGGCGTGTTGCCGCGCCGCCCCCGCTCGTAGGTCGCGACCAGGTCGATCTCGCCGTCGACGGGGACGACCCGAGAGAGGATCACCTTGCGCAGCCGGCCGGCCTGGATGTCCTCGACGGCCCGCGCGACCATCCGCCGGTAGTCGTCGGCGTCGTGGTCGAGATTGGCCAGCGGCCGGGGTTCGCCCGGCTCGTCGGCGGCCGCACCGCCGAGGGTCTCGGCGAGTGCGTCCAGATCAGCCTCCTCGGCCGCGCGCAGCAGCGCGCCGGTCGCCGACAGCCGCGCCTCGCGGGCCGGGATGACCAGGTGGATGAGCGGGTCGGGGATGACCGGCCCGGGCAGCCCGAGCGCCCGGGGACCGAGCTCGAAGCCGGCCCAGCCGCACGCCCGCCAGCCGGCGACCGGGAGCGCCGCCAGGACGCGGGCCAGGGTGCGCAGCGGAGCGCCGTCGACTAACTCGACCCGCCAGTCCCCGCCCGCGCGGTAGCGGATCTCGTCCCAGTACACGACGGCCTCGGCCAGAGCGCCCGAACCGCAGTGCCACTCGCCGTCCCGCTCGTAGACGGTGACCGGCGCCGCGGTATGGCGGGCGAACCGCGCCGCCGCCGCCAGCAGATCACCGGCGAGCGGCACCGTCCGTTCGCGGTAGACCACCGGCGCCGTCATCGGGACGCGCCGGCGCCGACGCCGGCGCCGCTGCCCTGCGTAGCCGGGGCATCCGTCTCCCGGCGGCCGGCGGTCGGGCGGTCGGCGCCCATCCGGGCAATCAGGCTGGCCGGGCGCAGATCCGTCCAGTTGGCCTCGACGTACTCCAGGCAGGACGACCTGCTCGCGGCTCCGTGCACCGTCGTCCACCCGGCCGGCACAGGCGCGAATGTCGGCCACAGCGAGTGCTGGCCCTCGACATTGACCAGGACATAGAAGCTGCCCTTTTCGTCATCGAACGGGTTGGTCGACATGAGGTGCCGTCTCCTTGGATCTCAGTCCGCGACTTAGGTGCTCTTTACTTTAAGTTAGGCTTACCTAAGACAGCCACGTTTGTCTACCCCCGTCAGCCGCCGAAATTCCCTCATTTTTCCGGCATCCGGCGGCAGGATCAGTTCAGGCGGCCGGCCTCGACGCGGACGATCCGCGGCAGGCGTTCGATGGTGGTCGGCCGATGCGCGATAACGATCAATGTGCGACCCGCGCGGAACCGCTCGACGGCGGTCTCCAGGCGGCGCGCGACATCGGGGTCGAGGTCGGCGGTCGCCTCGTCGAGCAGCAGCACCGGTGGGTCGACCAGCGCGGCCCGCAGCAGCCCGACGATCTGCCGCTCGCCGGCGGACAGCCGTTCCCCCCGGGCGCCCAGCCCGGCGTCCAGCCCGCCCGGTCGCCGGTCGACCCACTCGGCCAAGCCGAGCAGGTCGACCGCCCGCTCCATCGCCGCCCGGTCCGGCGCGCCCGGCGTGAGCGCCAGGTTCTCGGCCAGGGTGCCGGTGATGATGTGCACCTGCTGCGGGATGAGGACTATGCGCGCCCGGACCTGCTCCGGCGGGGCGAACCGCAGGTCGACCCCTCCGTAGCGCACCGTCCCCGCGTCCGGTTCGTAGAGCCCGGTGAGCAGCTTGGCCAGCGTCGTCTTGCCGGACCCGGTGACGCCGACCATGCCGGCCCGGTCGCCGGCCGGGAAAGTGACCGAGACGTCGCGCAGCACGTCCTTACCGTCGGCGTAGCCGAAGCGGAGGCCGTCTGCGACCAGGTCGCCCTGAACTGGCAGGTCGTACCGCGCCGGCGACGCGGCCCGCGCCGACGGGACGGCGAGGGCGGCCGGCTCGGCCGGCGGCAGCGCCTCGAGCAGGTCCGTCAGGCGGGCCAGGCCCACCCGGGCCAGCTGGGCCTGGCCGGCCAGCCCGGACAGGGTGAGCATGCTCTCGAACAGGTTGCGGGTCGCGATCACGAACACGACGACCGTGCCGACGCTCAGGTGCCCCGCCCGGACCAGCCAGACGCTCAGCAGCAGCAGCGCGGCTGTGGCCAGGCCCTCGATCATCCCGAACAGCTCCAGGCGGTTCTGGACGGCGATGGTCCGGTCGGCCCCGACCAGCAGCTCGTCGTTGTCCGCCCGGAAGCGCCGCACCCACTCCTCGGGCCGCCCGGGCGCGACCAGCGCCTCGTGCGCGTTGAGCGACTCGGTGAAAGTCGCGGTCATCATGGCGTCCGCCGCGGCCTGCCGGCCGAACGTCTCGGGCGCGGCCCGGTTGAACCAGACCATCACGGCGACCGCCATCGGCACGAACAGCGCGACGAGCAGCAGCGCGAGCAGCCATGAGTAGATCAGCAGCAACACCGTGGTCAGAGCAACGGTGAGGGCGACCCCGAGCAGGTTGGGCAGCTGGTCACGCAGGAACAGGGTCAGGTCGGCGATCTCGCCGGTCGACCGGCGCAGCAGGTCGCCGGTGCGGTGGGCCTCGATGAACCGCAAGGGCGCGCGGGCGAGGCGTTCGACGACGAGATCGCGCAGCCCGCGGATCGCCCGCTCCCCGGCCGACGAGAGCAGGATCTCCGACCAGCGCAGCAGGAGCATCCGGGCCAGGACGAGCCCGACCATCAGTGCCACCGCCCACCACAGGCGGCCCTGATCGCCGGCGGTCACCGCGTCGACCCCCCAGCCGATCGCCGGGGCGATGCCGACCACCGCCGCCGTGCTGGCCACGCTGGCCAGCAGCGCGACGGCCAGGATCGCCCGGTGCGGGCGCAGGTAGGGCCAGAAGCGCCGGAAGACGCCTGCGGTGGGCGCCTCCTCGGCCAGCACACGGACCTCAGCCATCCCCGCCTCCCACCCGGACGATCTCCTCGCCGCTCGCATCGCCGCTCGCATCGCCGGCCGCATCGCCGGCCGCATCGCCGGCCGGCGCGGTCTCGGCCGCCTGCCGCGCGCCCCCGATCGGCCCGGCGCCCGCCGCCGGCACGCCGTCCGGC
>NZ_CDWRCM010000119.1:0-1403 GCF_977927585.1 Frankia sp. CcWB2
CACGTGCGGAAGACAAGTCTAGCCCCGGCCCGGTCCCGGCCGTACCCACCGCCCGCACGGCGGGCGCTGCTCCCGTAGGGTCGAAAAATGGTCGATCGTCCGCTGCACTCGCACTCGCACCCGCGTGCGCACCTGGAGCCGCTCGCCCGGGCGCGGGTCGTCGTCAATGGTGCGCCGCGGGGCATCCCGAGTGGCCAGCCGCTGCCCGACCTGCTCGCCGAGCTGGGCCTGCCGTCCGGTTCGGTGGTGGTCGAGCACAATGGCGTGGCGCTGACGCCGTCCGAGATGCCCGCCGTCCGGCTCGCCGACGGCGACATCCTGGAGATCGTGCGTGCTGTCGCCGGAGGTTGAGGGATCGTCGCCGCGCGCCGGTGGGCCGGCCCGGGCGGACCGGTTGCGGCGGCTGGCCGACGCCCGCCTGTACCTGTGCACGCCGCGTCGGGCCGAGTTCGACGCCTTCCTGAGCGCCGTGGTCGGCACGCCCGAGGCCCCCGGGGTCGATCTGATCCAGCTCCGGGAGAAGGGGCTCGAATGGGACGAGGAGCTCGGCGGGCTGCGGCGGGTGCAGGCCGCCGCTGGCGCCAGGGGAGTGCTGGTCAGCGCGAATGACCGTGCCGACCTCGCCGCCTTCGCCGGGGTCGACATCCTGCACGCCGGTCAGGGCGATATCCCGCCGCGGTTCGCCCGGCGCCTGATGGGCCCGGACGTGCTGATCGGACAGTCGACGCACGATCTCGACCAGTTCCTCGCGGCGCTCGCCGACCCCGACGTCGACTACGTGTGCGTGGGGCCGGTGCACGCCACGCCCACCAAGGAGGGCCGGCCGCCGGTCGGCCTGGGCCTGCCCCGGCTGGCCGCGCGGCACGCTCCTCCGTTCGTCCCGGGCGTGAAGCCGTGGTTCGTCACCGGCGGCGTCGGTCCGGATACCCTGGATGAGATCCTCGCGACGGGAGCGCGCCGCGTGGTGGTCGTGCGGGGCCTCACCGGGGCCGAGGATCCGGCCGCGAGCGCCGTTGCCCTCGCTCGGCGTCTGCGCGCTGTCTGAGAGCCGTCTGAGAGTTGTCGATGCGCCGTCCGAGCCTCCGCCCCAGCCACCGATGCGCCATCTGAGCTATCTCGCGGTCCTGGCAGGATGCCTGCTCGGAACGGCGCCGCTCGAGGTGTTTCTGGGCACCCGGGTGTACGCCCGGCCGGTTCGGCTGCTGCTGACCCTCGCCCCCGTCATCGTGATCTTCGTTGCCTGGGACCTGTTCGCCGTCTCCGCGGGGCACTGGAGCTTCGACCGGCGCCGCATCACCGGGGTCCTGCTTCCGGGGAGCCTTCCCCTGGAGGAGCTGCTGTTCTTCGTCGTGGTGCCGATGTGCGCGATCCTGACGCTGGAGGCCGTGCGCGCGGTGCGGGGC
>NZ_CDWRCM010000119.1:1648-3403 GCF_977927585.1 Frankia sp. CcWB2
GGGACGTCGGCGACGAGCCCGCCCATCCGAGCGCGACGCGTTCCGGTGGGACTCCCGATGGTGATCGGCCGTGAGCTACACAGCCCTAGCGGTCGTCGGGGTCGCGCTGGCGATCGCGATGGACCTGTGGGTCCTGCGGACCCGGCTGCTGACCCGGCGGGTTTTCTGGACTTCCTACGCGATCATCGCATTGTTCCAGTTGATCTCCAACGGGATCCTCACCGGGTTCGGCGTCGTCGTCTACGACCCCCGCCGGATCCTCGGCCCGCGGATCGCACACGCTCCGGTCGAGGATCTGCTGTTCGGCTTCGCGCTGGTGACCCAGACGTTGGCATGGTGGGTCTGGTGGGGGCGCCGGCTGCGGGGCGGGCCGCCCGGCCGGCTCCGCAGCCGGCGGATCGGGGAGAGCCGGGAGGCCGGCGACAACGGGGGTAACGGCGACAACGGGAGTAACGGCGACAACGGGGGTAACGGGGAGAATCGGGGCATCCCGCCTCGGCCCGAGGGTCGAGAGAGATCTCAGCGTACTTCGTGACGGAAACGAGCGAATTGGTCCCCTAGCGAGAATCCGTCGGCTTAATCTCGTCATGATGACGCATGATGGTGCGGGGGCCCGGGATCGCCGGGACGTCACCGTTCTCCCTGGGGGCGTTCAGGTCGGATCCTGCCGATCCGGTGGGGACGCATCATTGCTGTAGTGGTTGCGTTGGTCGTCATCGTTGCGGGTCTGGTGGTTGTGCGTGGGCGGATGGCCGGCGACCATCGTGCGGGTTTCTCCGGAGGCAGGCCGGGTGCGCCGGTCGCACCGCCGGCACCCGTGCCCGGTGACGAGGACGGGCCGGCGGACGTGACGGCGGCAGCCCCGGTCACTGCTCGGCCGGGTGCCGGTCCAGCCCTTCCCACCGCGCCCGTGGCCTCCCCGAGTGCCGGCCTCGGGTCGGTTCCGCCGCGGGTCGCCCCGACCGCCGCGAGACCGCGAACCGGACCGCCGCCTGGGTCACCGGCCGTCCCGGTCGCTCCGCGGCCCTCCGGCCCGGCCCTCGGCCTGAGCTCGACCAGGGCCGACCTGGGTGACGTCGACTCCGTCTGGCGGCTTGACCTGCGTGGCGAGGGCACGGCGCCGGTCGACGTCGTGATCGGCGCCAGCCCGTCCTGGCTCATCGTGATGCCCGGCCGGTCGCGGATCGATCCGGGGGCCGTCGTCCCCCTGGTGATCGCTCTTGACCGGGCGGCGGCACCGTCCGGACCGATCGACGTGACCGTTCCGATCAGGCCCCGCGAGGGGGGCGGCGGGGGCGACGTGCGGGTCACCGCCAGGGTCGACGGCTCGCTACAGGTGGTATCGATGGTTGCGGCGCCGACGACGCTGTACCCGTCCGGCTGCGCGCCGGCCGCCAGGTCGACCCTCCCCGGCGACCGCGTCCCCGGCAGCGGTGTCCCCGGCAGCGGTGTCCCCGGCAGCGGTGTCCCCGGCAGCGGTGTCCACGGTGACGGTGTCCGTCGTCGACGCGACCGGCATCTTCGCCGTGGAGCTCGTGGTGAGCCTCCCCGACGGAGGCAGGGCGAGTGTGTCGCTGGTCCTTGACCGGGCGACGGGTAACCGGTCGACGTGGTCCGGCCCGGTGGGCCCGGCCCGTGTGGCCGGGGCGATCACCTACACGGCTACGGTGACCGATCTCGACGGGCGGCGTTCCCGGGCACCGGGATCCCTCACCGTTCTGCCCTGCCCCTCCTGATCGGCGCGGTGGTGGCAGC
>NZ_CDWRCM010000119.1:3716-5712 GCF_977927585.1 Frankia sp. CcWB2
AAAGTATGGTGCCGCCCGGTTCGGGGGGTACCGGACGGCACGGTATAGCACGACAGATTGGCCAGGACGCGCCAAGGTTTCGTCGGGTGGTGAAGGTATCACCGCGACGACCATTCGTCGCGGATGGGGAACGATCAGGGGCGCGGCATCATCCAAAGACGGGTGGCATCCAAAGACGGGTGGCGCAGGCCCAGAGACGGGTGTTGCAGGCCCGGGGCGCCGCGGTACGCGATGCACGCGCCGCCGGGCGCCGGAGAAAACGGGTGGGTGAGGTCGTGGACGCTGCTCTCGGGGATGTCGGTGTGCCGCGTCAGACCGGGCCGCAGCCGGCCGTGAAGCCGGCCGTGGAGCGGGCCGGCCGGGACGGTGCCGCGCGGTGGCGTCGACCCCTGCCGCCGGTCGAGCAGGTGCGTCCGGGATTGTGGAGTATCCCCGTCCCGCTGCCCTGGGCCAAACCGGCGCACGTGTTCGTGTACGTCTTCGAGACTTCCACGGGCCCGTTCCTGATGGACGCCGGCTGGGACTTCGACGAGGCGTTCGACGCGTTGCAGGCCGGACTGGCGATGATCAGGATGTCGGTGGCCGACGTGCAGGGCGTCGTGGTGACCCATGCGCACCTGGACCACTACGGCCTGGCGCCCCGGATCCGGGAGGCATCCGGGGCGTGGGTCTCGTTGCATCCCCTGGACGAGGCGATGCTCCGGCACTTCGAACATGGTTACGCTGACCGGATCTCCGAGCTGATGACCCGGGCTGGGGCGCCCGCCGAGATGACCGAGCGCCTGCTGGCGGGCTACCAGCAGCCGGCCCGGGGCCTGCCGCGACCCGACATCCTCATCGAGGACGGCGACCGGCCGGACATCCCGGGCTGGGATCTCACCGCACTGTGGACACCGGGCCATTCGCCGGGACACCTCTGCTTCTGGGAGCCGACCAACCGGCTGCTGTTCTCCGGGGACCACGTCCTGCCCTCGACGGCGGTCGGGGTACCCGCGCCGGAGGAGGCTGCTCCTGATCCGCTGGGCGACTACCTGCGCTCGCTGGCCCGGCTGCGGGGCCTGCCGGCCGAGGAGGTGCTGCCGGCGCACGAGCACCGGTTCACCGGGCTGGAGCGCCGGCTCGCGGAGCTCGACGCGCATCACGCCGGCCGGCTGTCCGAGGTCGTCGAGGGACTGCGCGCGGGTGCCTCGCGGGTCTGGGACGTCGCCGGGTACGTGACCTGGCATCGGCCGTTCCGGAACCTGCGGGGGGTGGCGCTGCAGAACGCCGTGATGGACACGACGTCGTATCTCGCGACGCTGGAGGCAACCGGCGCGGCGCGTTCCGAGCCGGGAACACCAGACCGGTGGCGCCTGATCGAGCCGTAGGGCCCGCCGGTCAATTGGTATTAGGGTGAGGATATGACCTCCGTGTCGCTGTCCAAGGGCGGCAATGTCTCGCTGAGCAAGGTCGTCCCCAACCTCACTGCGGTGACGGTGGGCCTGGGGGGGCAGGTGCGGCAGACCACCGGTGCCGCCTACGACCTCGACGCCAGCGCGATCATTGTGAATGACGCCGGCCGGGTCCTTTCCGACGGCTATTTCGTGTTCTTCAACAATCTGGTGAGTCCGGACGGTGCGGTGAAGCACCTGGGTGACAACCTGGTCGGTGGCGGCGGCGGTGACGACGAGCAGATCAACGTCGACCTGCGGACGCTGACCCCGCAGGCGGCGAAGGTCGTGTTCACCGTGTCCATCTACGATGCCGACTCGCGTCGGCAGGCCTTCGGCCAGATCCGTAACGCGTTCATCCGGGTGACGGACGCGACGAACGGCGCGGAGGTGGCCCGTTATGACCTCACCGAGGATGCCTCCACGGAGACGGCGATGATCTTCGGCGAGCTGTACCGCTACGGTGGGGAGTGGAAGTTCCGCGCCGTCGGCCAGGGATACGCCTCCGGGTTGCGCGGGATCGCCCTGGACTTCGGCGTCAACGTTACCTGACTGACCGTACGAGT